>DAIQQI010000300.1:0-4203 GCA_036786925.1 Steroidobacteraceae bacterium | reverse complement strand
GCAGTATCGGATCGAACTGCATTTCGGTGGTCTTCGGGCTGGCTTCGTCCTCGCCCTGCAGATCGACAAATACCGACAGCTGATCCTTGAGGATGCTGCCGGCGCGACGAATGGCTTCTTCCGCATCGATCGTGCCGTTGGTCTCGATGTCGATGACCAGTTTGTCGAGGTCGGTGCGCTGCTCAACGCGGGCCGACTCGACCGTATAGGTCACGCGCCGGACCGGGCTGAACGAGGCATCGAGCTGCAGGCGGCCGATCGGGCGCGACGCGGTCTCGTCGAAGTTCGCGCGCTGCGTGGCCGGACGATAGCCGCGGCCGCGCTCGATCTTCAGCGTCATGTTGAGTTCGCCCGCCTTGGTCAGGTTCGCGATCACCAGCTCGGGATTCACGACTTCGATGTCATGGTCCGTCTGGATGTCGCCCGCAGTGACCGGACCCGGACCCTTCTTCGAGAGCCGCAGTTCCGCGACGTCGCGCGAATGCGCGCGCAGCGCCAGCAGCTTGAGATTCAGGAGCACGTCGACGACGTCTTCCTGGACCCCTTCGATGGAGGTGTACTCGTGCAGAACGCCTTCGATCTCCACCTCCGTGACGGCAGCGCCCGGCATGGACGACAACAGCACGCGCCGCAGCGCATTGCCGAGCGTATGTCCGAAGCCGCGTTCAAATGGCTCGATGACAACCCGCGCCTGGCGCGGGCCGATCGGAGTCACTTTGACGACGCGGGGCTTCAGGAACTCAGTAACGGATCCTTGCATGGCCGATTCCTTAACTAACAAAACTAAACAACTAACAAACTTGAACGGAAAAATTATTTCGAATACAACTCGACGACCAGGTTCTCATTGATGTCCGGGAGAATGTCGTCGCGCGCCGGCACCTGCCTGAGGACGCCGCGCATTTCCTTGTCATTCACGTCGACCCAATCCGCGAAGCCCACCTGCGCCGCAATCTGCATCGCGCTCTGGATGCGCAGCTGCTTGCGGGCTTTTTCGCGTACCTGCACCACATCGCCGGCCTTGCACTGGTAGGACGCGATCGTCACCACCTCGCCGTTGACGTCGATGGACTTGTGGCTGACCAGCTGGCGCGCTTCGGCGCGCGTGGACGCAAAGCCCATGCGATACACCACGTTGTCGAGCCGGCACTCGAGCAGCTTCAGCAGGTTCTCACCCGTGGAGCCTGAGCGGCGCGCAGCTTCCGTGTAGTAGTTCGAGAACTGACGCTCGAGCACGCCATACATGCGGCGCAGCTTCTGCTTCTCGCGCAGCTGCAGACCGTAGTCCGACAGGCGCTGCTTGCGCTCGCCCTTGATGCCACCCGGCGGCACCTGCAGCTTGCACTTGCTCTCCAGCGGCTTGACGCCACTCTTCAGAAACAGATCTGTGCCCTCGCGGCGCGAGAGTTTGCACTTGGGACCTATGTATCGAGCCATCTTACGTACCTTATAAATTAGACGCGCAAATCAGACGCGGCGCTTCTTGGGCGGACGGCAGCCGTTATGCGGGATTGGCGTGACGTCCAGAATACTGGTGACTTTCAGTCCACAGGCATTCAGGGCGCGCACGGCCGATTCGCGGCCGGGGCCAGGGCCACCGACACGAACTTCAACGTTCTTGACGCCGTGCTCCTGCGCGGCAACGCCAGCCTTCTCGGCCGCAACCTGCGCGGCAAATGGCGTGCTCTTGCGCGAGCCACGGAAGCCGCAGCCACCCGAGGTCGCCCACGACAGCGTATTGCCCTGCCGGTCGGTGATCGTGATGATCGTGTTATTGAACGACGCATGCACATGGGCAATGCCGTCCAGCACGTTCTTGCGCGCTTTCTTCGGCTTCTTGGCGCCGCCGGCCGCTGCCGCTGCGCTGTCCGTTGCCGGTGTCTTCTGCTCTGCCATAAATCTCCTGTCAACCCTGCTGTCAGCTTGCTGTCAGCTGACGTGATCTCTAAACCCTGCGCCTAGACCTTGCCCGGCGGCGCGTTCAACTTGACTGCCTGGCGACGCGGTCCCTTGCGGCTGCGCGCATTGGTGCGCGTACGCTGGCCGCGGACCGGCAGGCCCTTGCGATGGCGCATGCCACGGTAGGTGCCAAGGTCCATCAGGCGCTTGATGTTCATGGACACCTCGCGGCGCAGGTCGCCCTCCACCAGGCCCTTGGCGATCTGCGAACGCAGCGCCGTCACTTCCGGCTCGGTCAGGTCCTTGACCTTGGTGTGCGGATCGACGCCGGCAAGCGCGCAGACCGTGCGTGCGCGCGTGCGACCGACGCCATAGATATGGGTCAAGCCGATCCAGATGTGCTTGTTCATCGGAATATTGATGCCAGCGATACGTGCCATGTTAGCTTCCTGTTAGCCTTGCCGCTGCTTGTGGCGCGGGTCTTTGCAAATCACATAGATCACGCGTCGGCGACGCACGATCTTGCAGTCTTTGCAGATTTTCTTGACGGACGGACGGACCTTCATTTTGCGTTCCTCTTAACCCTTGCCTTTGCCATCGTCCCTGCCGGTGCCAAGCAGGTTGGCCTTGTTCAGCAGGTTGCCGTACTGGTGCGACATCATTTGCGCCTGCAGCTGCGCCATGAAATCCATTGCGACGACGACGACAATCATCAATGACGTGCCGCCGAACTGGAACGGCACACCACCCTTGGAAAACATGAACTCGGGCAGCAGGCACACGCCCACGACATACAGCGCGCCCCACAGCGTCAGCCGCGTCAGCACCTTGTCGATATATTCGCCGGTGTGCTGGCCGGGACGGATACCCGGCACGAATGCGCCCTGCTTCTTGAGGTTGTCGGCGGTCTCACGCGCATTGAAGACCAGCGCCGTGTAGAAAAAGCAGAAAAACAGGATCAGGCCGGCGTACAGAACCAGGTGCAAGGGCTGGCCGTAACCCAGCGCGTTAGCCATGTTCTGCATGAAATCCGCAACGGGCCCTTCCCTGCCAGTGGCAAAGAAGCTGGCGATGGTCGCCGGAAACAGCAGCAGGCTGGATGCGAAAATCGGCGGAATAACGCCCGACATGTTGAGCTTGAACGGCAGGTGCGTGGTCTGGCCGCCCATCATGCGCCGGCCCACCTGGCGCTTGGCGAAATTCACCGCGATGCGGCGCTGCGCACGTTCCACGTAGACGCAGAAAGCCGTTACCAGCAGCACCATCAGGATCAGCATCAGGGCGAAACCCGGGCCCATCTGGCCGCTGGAAATCTGCTCGAGTGTCTGGCCCAGGGCGCCCGGCAGGCCCGAGACGATGCCGGCGAGAATGATCATCGAAATACCGTTGCCGATGCCACGCTCGGTGATCTGCTCGCCAAGCCACATCAGGAACATGGTGCCGGTGGTCATGGTCAGCGTCGCGACGAACAGGAAGTTCCATCCCGACACGATCGTGAAGGCGTTGTTCTGCAGCGCGAGGGCCGCGCTCAGCGACTGCACGACCGCGAGACCCAGCGTGCCGTAGCGCGTGATCTGCGTCAGCTTGCGGCGGCCCGATTCGCCTTCCTTGCGATACTCTTCCCAGGGCGGGTAGACCATCGACACCATCTGCACGATGATCGAGGCAGAGATGTAAGGCATCACGCCCATCGCGAAGATTGACAGGCGTTCGAGCGCGCCGCCCGAGAACAGGTTTGCGATGCCGAGGATCGTGCCCTGGTTGTCGCGGAAGAAGTTCGCGACCTGCTCCGGGTTGATACCCGGCACCGGGATGAAGCTGCCAATGCGGTAAACGATCAACGCCCCGACCAGGAAGATGAGGCGCGTGCGAATCTCGCTGAAGCGCGACGCATCTGCCAGCATGGCCGTCGGATTGTTAGGATTGTTAGCCATTGCTAAGCGACGCTGCCGCCAGCGGCTTCGATCGCCGCGCGCGCACCCTTGGTCGCGGCCACGCCCTGCAGGGTATAGGCGCGGTCGGCCTTGCCCGAGAGCACCACCTTGGCCTGCTCGGCGCCGGGCGAAATCACGTTGGCCGCCTTCAAAGCCGCGAGGTCAACCGTCGTGCCGGCGAGTTTCGCCAGTTCGCTCAGGCGCACTTCGGCGCGGCTCGCCTTGATCTTGGAACGAAAGCCGACCTTGGGCATGCGGCGCTGCAGGGGCATCTGGCCGCCTTCGAAGCCGACCTTGTGATAGCCGCCCTTGCGCGCGCGCTGGCCCTTGACGCCGCGGCCGCAGGTCTTGCCCTGGCCGGCGGAAGCGC
>DAIQQI010000299.1:0-4208 GCA_036786925.1 Steroidobacteraceae bacterium | reverse complement strand
TCAATCAACACGCGCGGGTTGCCGGAATCCAACGAGGGCACGGGTCCGCAATGGCCGATCTGCGTGAAGCGAAATCCCACCTCGACCCCGGTGTCGGACTGCGCCGGGTAGGTAAAGCCAGCACAATTAATACCCTTGATATACCCGACGGCCGCTGAACCGTCGTCGTCCTCTTGATAGTGCCCGCTCAGGCGGAACCAGGCATTGTCACTCAGCGTCGCGTACAGCGTGCCGGTCACGGCCTTGGTTTTCTCCTCGCCAAGCTTGCCACCGTCACTGGCCGTGTATTGACCGCCCTTGGTGTTGCTCAGAAAGCTCAACCGGCCGCGAACCCGATCGCCGAACAGCGGGCCTTGGACAGTCAAGTCAAAGTTCGTAGTGCCCCGATCTGTGAATTCGCCGTTCACCTTGCCCTTGAAAGTGCTCGAGGGATTACCCGTGATCAGGTTGACGAGCCCGCCGAAGGTGCTGCGGCCGAAGTAAGCGTTCTGCGGGCCCTTGAGAACCTCGACGCGCTCCACGTCCGAGAAATTAACGCTGGAAAGTCCGCCCGAGATGTAGATACCGTCAATGAACAGAGAACCTGACTGATCCTGCGGCAACGCGCCGTCCTGCGCGAGTCCTCGAAAGACCAGGTTGCCAAAGTTACGCCCCGAAGCCGCGGTGCCGATGGCCTGTGTAAACGTAAAACCCGCGACGGTTTGCAGGCTTCGCAAGTCGGTGATTCCAGCTGCTTGCAGCTCCTCCTGCGACAGCGCCTGCACGGATATTGGCACTTCGATGAGCGTCTCGACGCGCTTGCGCGCCGTAACGACGATTTCCTCGAGGCCAGAAGCATCGGCTGCGGGCTTCTGTGCCCATGCGAACCCTGCCGGGAGCAGTAACGAGCCCAGAACCGTGACCGCAGCAAGTGTGGTGGAATAGAGACGGGTTCGTTTGCAACTCGTGCCGAAGATGCCGCGTTGCTGGGAATGCTGCACGTTAGGCGCTGAGACTGCAGGCTGATCGATCAGAGCTTCCATTTGCATGATGACTCCCTAATTTGGCGAATTCTTTGTGCAGCTCGTTAGGCTGCGTACCACAGGTAAATATGGACCATCGAGATGCCGCTGCCATGACTTCCATGTATGGGTCGGTATATTTCAATTATCGGAGGGTTTGTTGGGACCCGCTGGCCGCTCAGTCCAGCCGCGTCACGACGGCCTTCCCGTCCGGCCCTGCCTCCACGATGGCATGCACGGCGTTGCGCAATCGCAAATCGGCGCGACGGCGTGCGAATTCCGCGGGCGCAAAGCGCGTGCCTCGAAACAACGAGAAGCCACGCAGGTCCCCCAGTGCGCCATGCTCGTCGCCGCTATTGCTGATGATCCCGAAGTTGGCGACATAGCGCTTGTCAGGCGCCGGCAGCGTGATGAACATCCGGTAGGTGTCGACGCCGCTGCGTGCGCCTGCGACGGTGCGCAATGCGGTATCGCGATTCAGGATCGTGACCGACATATCCTCGACGCCGCCCTGCGGCGGAGTGACGCGCGTGACGCGTACGGTGCCCGAGGCATCGACCTGCTCAGCGATCGTGGTCGTTACCACTTCGATACCTTCCTGCGCCGTGGTTCGGCCCTGTCCGATTGCTGTGGCGAGCTTGCCCGGTGCGTAGAACTTGTACTCGGTCTCGCGTACCTGCCGGCCGTCGAGCACGATTTCCACGATGCTGTTATAAGCGCGCTCGTTGTAGTTCATCGCGCCATCCAGATAGGTGTTGTCGCTTTGCCACCAACCGGCGCTCGTGGCCCAGAACGGCACGTCGGCGAGCTGGCCCGCGGCCAGATGCCTGTTCAGGAATGCGAATGCGTCGCGGGCCGTTTCTTCCGGGCGTTCCAGATGCAACAAGTGACCGCCGCCTTGGTAAACAACTTTGCGGACGTCGACCGCATTGCGCAGCCCATCGACGAAGGCCTGCGCTGTTTCCGGCGACAGCCCCTTGCTGTCGCCGCCCCAGAGCACCAGTGCCGGCGCGCGCACGTGGGCCAGCACGCGCATCGGATCACCGCGCTCATACAACTGAACACCGAGGAACGACTCGCGGTCGCGGTCGATCACATTGGCGAAGTCGGTCTTGCGTGCCACCAGGGCAGGCGTGACCCTGGCCGGGTCATTGATGAGGTCTTTGAGCAGGCCCGCCGTGGCTTCGCTGGTGGCAACACGCGGTGTGAACACCGCCGCCGGATTGCGCGGCCGGTCGCCGCGGCCGCGGCGACCCCCCAATTCAATTCCGGCCGAGTTCATCAGGATCAGTGCCGACACGCGCTCGAGGCGCGTCGCGGCATAGCGAAACGCGACCAGGCCGCCGTACGACGTGCCCACGATCGCGAAACGCGGCAGACCGAGATGATCCATCAGGCTGTCGACCAGCGTCAGATAGCGATCGATGGAATAATTGCCGCTCGGCACCCCACCGCTCAGCCCGAACGACGGCAGGTCCAGCCGGACAACGCGATAGCGTTGGCGCAGGACCGTGACCCAGCCATCCCAGTCGCCGAGATCGCCGACCGAGCCGTGCAACAGCAGCACCGCCGGTCCCTCGCCCTCGTCCTTGTAATGGAGGTTGACGCCGTCCAGCACCACGAACCGGGAGCCCGCGTCGGCATATTTCGCAACGATCTGCTCGTGCGTGATGGTACCGGCGGACACGGGCGCCTGGGCGGTGGCAACCGGCGCGGCGAGCAGCAGGACGATTGCGCAGCAGCGGGCGGCGGTGAGATTGCTGAGTTTCACAGCGTGGGGTTCCTTCCTGTAACGGAGGCGTTGCGCGCGGCGCTGACCTAACGACTCTTGGGCGGCAGGAAACCCATGCGCTCGAATGCCGGGGCGCTGTCCGCGGAGCGCTCAAACGGCGGCGGCATCGGCGCATGCGGCAGGCGCTGGCGGCCGATCGCATTGAACCAGTGCTCCAGTCCCGGGGGCGAGTAAACCCAGAATAGTTTCAGATCCGTGTTGCCGGTATTGTCGATGCGGTGGTACGAGCCGGGTTCGAACAGCACAGTGGCTCCCGTCTGAATCGCGCTCGTCAGGTCGTTGACGGTGACAGTGCCTTGCCCTTCGAACACGAAAATCAGCTCGTGATTGCCCTGGTGCCCGTGCTCGCGAACATGGCAGCCCGGCGGCAACACCTGGATGCCGGCCGAATAGGCGCCGTAATCGGTGTTGTGGGCGGATAGTTTCACCGTCACGTAGCCCTGCGCCGGCGCCGGTTGCCACAGGGACTGGCCCTCGTCAGGGCCCACGACCACAGCGCCTTTCATGCCGACTCCTTCAGGAATGCGAGTACCTGCCTGTTATACGCGTCGGTATTGGTAACCGGGCAGAAATGGCCGCCCGAATCCAGCAGCGCGAGCCTCGCGCCCGGGATCAGCGCCGCCAGCTCTTCGGACATCCCCGGGGGTGTTAGCTGATCATCACGCGCGCCGATGACCAGGGTCCGCGCCCGGATGTCGCCGACGCGATGCCGCAAATCATGCGTCATCACGGCATTGAGGCGCCCGAGCTCGATCTCGAGGCCCGGAAATTCGGCCAGCCGGTCCCTGAAATACTCCTGGGCCGACTTGAATCGCGGCTGCAACCAGTACGCCGGCGCGGCCAGCAGCGTGCCCACCATCAGATAGTTGAGCGCGCCGGCGTTGATCAGCACGTCGCGACGGGTGGCGAAGGTCTGGATAAAGAGCGGCGTCGGTCCCGCCCAGCTCGCGCTCAGCGTGAGCGAGCGCAGGCGGCCCGGATTGGTTAGCGCGATGTGCTGTCCGATGGCGCCCCCGGTCGAGTGCCCGACCAGGTGCGCGGACTCGAGACCCAGCGCGTCCATCAATCGCAGCAGGTCGTCGGCCAGATCCTTCGCACCGGACACAATCGGACCCGGTCCAGAGCGGCCGACGCCGCGGTGGTCGTGCAGGATCACGCGAAAGTGTTTGGCAAAGTCCGCGATCTGGGCTTGCCAGAACTTGCCACTGCCGCCCAGCCCTGCGACCAGCAGCAGGGTTTCGCCCGCTCCATGTTCTTCAACATAAAGCTCGGCGTGGCCGATCGAAACACGACGATTCCGGGGGGGCTGGTCCATCGCTGGCAGTGTCGCGGGCCGGCCGCCGTAGCGCCAATGCGTTGTTGCCCGCGTGCCATGCAGTTTGTCTATGGGAGCGAATGCCATTTTGATTGGCCCG
>DAIQQI010000298.1:0-4218 GCA_036786925.1 Steroidobacteraceae bacterium | reverse complement strand
GCCTGACCGGTGAGGTGTTCTCGTTCACGCTGCGCTAGCCGATCGGCGTGGTCGGTGCGATCACGCCCTGGAACTCGCCGCTGGCGATGGAAATGCTGAAGATCGTGCCGGTGCTGGCCACGGGCTGCACCCTCGTGCTGAAGCCCGCCGAGCTAACACCATTGACCGCGATGCGCCTGATGGAGTTGCTGCAGGAAGCCGGCGTGCCCGACGGCGTCGTCAATCTCGTCAACGGCACCGGTGAGGCCGCGGGCGCCGCGCTCGCCGCGCATCCGGGCGTCGACAAGATCGCGTTCACCGGTTCCACCGAGGTCGGGCGCCTGATCGTCAAGGCCGCGGCCGGCAATCTCAAGAAAGTCTCGCTGGAATTGGGCGGCAAATCGCCGGTGGTCGTGTTCCCGGATGCAAATCTCGAGGAGGTGATTCCGGGTGCGGCCCGCGCCTGCTTCTTCCTGCAGGGCCAGAACTGCATGGCGGGCACGCGCCTGTTCGTGCACCAGAAGATCCACAACCAGGTCGTCGACGGCATCGCAGCGATCGCGAAGTCCTTCAAGATCGGCCCCGGCATGGATCCCAGCAACGACTTCGGACCGCTGATCTCGAAACAGCAGCGCGACCGCGTCGCAGGCTTCGTCGAAGCCGGACGCAAGGAAGGCGGCGAAATCGCCTGCGGCGGCAAGGCAATCGCGCGCGACGGCTGGTTCTTCGAACCGACGATCTTCGCCAACGCGCGCCCCGAGCTGACGCCCGTCAAGAGCGAGATTTTCGGGCCCGTGCTCTGCGTCGAGACCTTCGGCGACGACGATCTCGATGACATCGCCCGCCGGGCTAACAGCACGATCTACGGCCTGTCCGGCAGCGTCTGGACCCGCGATCTCGGCAAGGCCATGCAGATGGTGCGCAAGATCGATTCCGGCCAGGTCAGCATCAACATGCATGCGGCGCTCGATCCTGCGATGCCGTTCGGCGGCAACAAGCAGTCGGGCTGGGGTCGCGAGTTCGGCAAGGAGGGCCTCGAGCCTTACCTCAAGACCAAGGGCATCAGTATCGCCTGGTAGCGAATGTCGGTGGGGCGGACGCCCCACTTTGGAGCACAGGCACCTGCGCTGTGCCTCGTTGCGGTGCGTAGCGGCGCACTGCGCCGCCTGAGTTGCGCATTCTCCAGTCAATTTCAATGAGTTAGCAGCTGGCACGAAAGCTGCTATGTCCCCGTCGATGATTCCGTATCGACAGGAGTAGCCCCCGTGAAATTGCTGTTTACCTTCCTTGCCCTGTTCGCAGCCAACTTTGCCGCGGCGGCCGATGCCCCGGTACCTAACAAAGGCGATACCGCCTGGGTGCTTACTTCCACGGTGCTGGTCATCCTGATGACCATCCCGGGACTCGCGCTGTTTTACGGCGGCATGGTGCGCAACAAGAACGTGCTGTCGGTGCTGATGCAGGTGTTCGTCACCTTCTGCCTGATCGCCGTGCTCTGGGCGATTTACGGTTACAGCTTCGCTTTCACGCAAGGCAATGATTTCTTCGGCGGCAGCAGCCGTCTGTTCCTCGCGGGCATGACGCCGGATTCGGTCGCAGCCACCTTCAGCAAGGGCGTGGTCATTCCCGAGTTCGCCTACTTCGTCTTCCAGCTCACTTTTGCGGCGATCACCCCCTGTCTGATCGTCGGCGCGTTTGCCGAGCGCGTTAAGTTCTCGGCTCTTATAGCGTTCATGGTCATCTGGTTCACGCTCGCGTATCTGCCGATCGCGCACATGGTGTGGTTCTGGGCCGGTCCGGACGCCTACACGGACGCCGCGGCTGCCGAGGCCGCAGGCAAAACCGCGGGTTTCCTGTTCCAGAAAGGCGCGCTCGACTTTGCCGGCGGCACGGTGGTGCACATCAACGCGGGTATCGCCGGCCTGGTTGGCGCACTCGTGATCGGCAAGCGTATCGGTTACGGCCAGTCGGCCATGCCGCCGCACAGCCTGCCCATGGTCATGATCGGCGCCTCGCTGCTGTGGGTCGGCTGGTTCGGCTTCAACGTCGGCTCCAACCTCGAAGCCACGGGCTTTGCCGCGCTGGTGTTTGCTAACACCGTGCTCGCGACCGCCGCCGCGGCGCTGTCCTGGATGCTGGCTGAATGGGTACTGCGCGGTTCACCGACGATGCTGGGTGCGGCCTCGGGCGCGGTCGCCGGCCTGGTCGCGATCACACCGGCCTGCGGTTTTGTCGGCCCGATGGGCGCGCTGATCATCGGCCTGCTCGCCGGCGTTATCTGCCTGTGGGCCTGCGCCAGCCTCAAGCACAAGCTCGGTTATGACGACTCGCTCGACGTGTTCGGCGTGCACTGCATCGGCGGCATCCTCGGCGCGCTGCTGACCGGCGTGTTCGTGTCGCCGGCGTTAGGTGGCACCGGCGTCTACGACTACGTGGCCAATGCCGCGAGCTTCGACAGCATCGGCGCGCAGGTCATGCGACAGGCCTGGGCAGTCGGCACGACGCTGGTATGGTCCGGCGTCATTGCGTTCATCGCCTTCAAGCTGGTCGACCTCACGATCGGGTTGCGCGTGGCGGAAGAAGACGAGCGTCAGGGCCTCGATACGAGCACCCATGGCGAACGCGCTTACAACGATTGACGAACAGCGATCTGCGCCCCCTCGCACGATCGTCATTCGGCTCGCAACGGCCCGGGACGAAACTCTCGTCCCGGGCCTTTGTGCCCTGCTGCAGGCCACCGTCCACGGCGGCGCATCGATCGGATTTCTCGCGCCGTTAGGCATTCCGACTGCGCTGCGCTACTGGCGCGGCGTCTTCGCGGACCTGGATCGTCAACAGGTGCTGTGGATTGCGCTGGATGACGGCGCCGTCGTCGGCACCGTGCAACTCGGCCTGTGCCTCAAGGAAAACGGCAGCCACCGCGCAGAAGTCCAGAAACTGCTGGTGCGCAGCGACTATCAACGCCGGGGCATCGCCCGCGACCTGATGCGGGCGGTCGATAAATATGCCGTTGCTAACAATCGCAGCCTGCTGGTGCTCGATACCATCGCGGGCTCGGCGGCCGAATCGCTGTATCAGAACCTGGGCTGGCAGAAGTCCGGCGAGATTCCCGCCTACGCGGCCATGCCGGACGGGGAGTTGCGACCGACCGCCGTCTATTACCGGTTACTGCAATCCGCGTCCATGCAGCCGCGCGCCACCTGAGGTAATCTCCGGGGCGAATGCCGTCGACCCGATTTCCTGCGCCGCCACCACTTTCTCCGCAAGTCGCCAGCTGGTGGCGCCGGCCACTGGGAATTCTGGTCATGTGGCTCACGGGCTGGCGCATCGATGGCAACCTGCCGAATCTGCGCAAATACTTGGTCATCGTCGCGCCGCACACGTCCAACTGGGATTTCTTCTACGGTTTTCTCGCCTACCTGACACTGCGGCTCGACATAACGTGGCTCGCCAAACACACGATCTTCCGCTGGCCGCTCGCACCCATCGCGCGGCGCTTTGGCGGCGCACCGATCGATCGCGCCCAGGCAGGCAACGTGGTACAGGCGCACATCGCTGAATTCGCCAGGCGCGACCACATGGCGCTGGCCATCACACCCGAAGGCACGCGCAGGAAAGTGCCGGAATGGAAGCGTGGTTTTTATTTCATCGCGATGGGCGCCGGCGTGCCGATCGTTCCGGTAGCGCTGGATTTTTCCCAGAAGCGCATCCTGATCGGCGAGGTCTTTACGCCGACCGGTGACTACGCCGCTGACCTGCCGCACCTCAAGGGTTTCTACCACCGCGAGATGGCGCGCAATCCGGCGCAGTTCTAGCGCTGCACCAGTGTACTAGGCCATGCGCAGAACCGGCTTTATCGCGCGCTGCGCGTCCGCATCATCCAGCGCGGTCGCGACATCCCTGAAATCGTAGTACTTCACCAGCCGGTCGAAAGGCAGCCGCCCCGCCAGGTAATGCTCGGCTAACAAAGGAATGAAGCGCTCCGGGACACTGTCGCCCTCGAGGCAGCCGATCAGCTTCTTGCCGCCGGTCAGGATCGGGAACGGTGTGTGCGGAAATGGCCGCGCCAGCAGCGGCACGGTCGCAATCGCGCAGCTGCCCTTGCGTGCCAGGCATTCGATCGCATCCAGGTAGGTCTGCACCTGGCCGGCGTTCTCGAATGAATGGTCCATGCCGCGCGGCACGATGCCCCTGAGGCGCGCAACCACGTCGCCGTCGCGCGCGTCCAGCGCATGCGTC
>DAIQQI010000297.1:0-4224 GCA_036786925.1 Steroidobacteraceae bacterium | reverse complement strand
GCGCGCATCGGAGCGGCCGGGTCCTGGCTATCGGCGTCCGCAGGCTGCGGTGCCGCGGCGCCGACGCTTTGTGCGACCCGATCGGCCACGGACAGAACGCGTGGCTTACCGCCCGCACTCCCTGCCGACTGGATCGGCTCACCACGCAAGGCCGCGCCGATCAGCGCATAACGCGACCACTGCGTTTTCAGATTGAGATCCCGGGTCAGCCGCCGAGCTAACAACTCGCATTCTGCCTGGGGCAGTTCGCCGTCAAACATCGCCGACAGCTGGCTGTCGCGCTCCTCATTCATCCGACTTCCTCCGAGCGGCCCAGGCCACCCTCAAAGACTTCGCGCAGCCGCGCATCGATCGCCTCACGGGCGCGGAATATCCGCGACCGCACCGTACCCACCGGGCAGGACATGGTCGCGGCAATATCTTCGTAGCTCAGGCCTTCCAGTTCGCGCAGCACGATGGCGGTGCGCAGATCTTCCGGCAGCGACGCGATGGCCTGGTTCACGGTGTCCCGGATCTCATCGGTCATCGCCAGCGCTTCGGGCGTCGCGTTGTCCTGCAGGCGGTCCTGCAGGTCATAGCTGTCCTCGCCGTCGTCGCCTTCAATCGGCAGTGTCCGGCGGTCGCGCGACCCGATGCTGTTCTTGGCGGTGTTTATCGCAATGCGATATAGCCAGGTGTAAAAAGCGCTGTCACCGCGGAAATTGGCCAGCGCCCGATAGGCCTTGATGAACGCCTCCTGGGCGACGTCTTCGGCCTCAGCCTGGTTGCCCACATAGCGCATGACCAGCTTCACGACCTTGTGCTGGTACTTGCGCACCAGCAGATCAAAGGCGGTCTTGTCGCCGCGCTGCACGCGACGCACCAGGCTGCCATCAGTCTCCTCCAGTGTCATGAGCGGAGCTGGCGCCTTGGGCACCAGCAGTCGGGGCGTACGGGGAATTGCAGCGATCGCGTCCAAGCGGCTGAATAGACTGTGAACCAGGAGGAAAGTTCGGCCATGTCGGGTAAATGCCGCCGCCACGTTGTGATACAGGCCCCAAGGCCTGCAACCGATTGTAGCAGCGATCACCCAGCGGTCCTGGCAAGCCGAAAAACGGCTGCGAGCCTGTGCGCGCCCAGGGACCTCCTGGAGCACCACAAATAGCGCCTGGCGCCCTGGCAGCGCCACACGACGACCGCGACCTCGGGCGCGACAAACGACACCCGCAGGGGCTGGAAAGGATGGGGCTGCGTGCAGCCGCATGCCAGGTCGTTGCCGTCGAAAACGAGCTGTCCGGGGTCAGCGAAGCCGAGGCGGCGCGGCAATGCGCGCCACCAGGGCCGCCAGTTCGGGATTTTCGGGACTTCCACCCGCCAGCAGATAACGCTGCAGTTCCGGGTCCTGCAACTCCAGTAACTGCTCGATCAGCGCCAATTCACGCGTCCTCGCGGCGTTCGGCAGTGCCGTGCAGGAGTTAACATAGCGTGTTAGCAGGACATCGAGTTCCCGCATGCCGCGGCGGCAGCTCCAGTGCAGGCGGCGCCAGCGCGCATCCAGGTCATCGTTCATCAGCTGCGTCGCTCAATGCGAGCGTTCAAGCATCATATTCTTGATTGCGGCAATGGCCCTGGCGGGATTGAGGTCCTTCGGACAGGCCTCGGTGCAATTCATGATGGTATGGCAGCGGTACAGCTTGAACGGATCGTTGAGCTCGTCGAGCCGCTCGCCGGTGGATTCATCCCGGCTGTCGACGATCCAGCGATACGCGGCCAGCAAAGCCGCCGGGCCGAGATAACGATCGCTGTTCCACCAGTAGCTCGGGCAGGACGTGGAGCAGCAGGCGCACAGGATGCAGGCTGACGGGCCATCGATTTTTTCCTGGTCCTCGGGCGACTGCAGGCGTTCGCGGTCCGGCGGCGCTGGTGTGCGGGTCTGCAGCCAGGGCTTGACCGCGGCGTACTGCGCGTAAAACAGCGTCAGGTCCGGGACCAGGTCCTTGACCACCGGCATATGCGGCAGGGGATAGATCTTGACGTCGCCCTTGACGTCGTCACAGGCCTTGATGCAGGCGAGCGTGTTGACGCCGTCGATGTTCATCGCGCAACTGCCGCAAATGCCTTCGCGGCAGGAGCGGCGAAAAGTCAGCGACGAATCGATTTCATTTTTGATCTTGATCAGCGCATCGAGCACCATCGGGCCGCAGCTCGCCATGTCCACTTCGTAGGTATCGATGCGCGGGTTCTGGCCGGAATCCGGATCGAAACGATAGATCCGGAACTTGCGCACACGCTTGGCGCCCGCCGGCGCCGCGTAGGTCTTGCCATTGCGGCTGATCTTGGAATTCGCGGGTAATGCAAACTCAACCATCTAGTAGCTCCGTACTTTCGGCGGAATGGACGCAACTTCGTCCGTCAGCGTGCCCAGCTGCACCGGGCGATAGTCCATGGTTACACGACTGCCTTCAACCCAGGCGAGCGAGTGCTTGAGCCAGTTCACATCGTCGCGGCTCTTGAAGTCCTCGCGCGCGTGTGCGCCCCGGCTTTCCTTGCGGTTGGCGGCAGAATTGATGGTCGCCACCGCCTGGCCTAACAGGTTGTCCAGCTCCAGGGTCTCGATCAGGTCGGTGTTCCAGATCAGGCTGCGATCGGTAATACCGACATCGGCGAAACTCGCCATGGTGCCGGCCAGCTTGGCAACGCCTGCCGCCAGGCTCTCGCCACTGCGGAATACGGCCGCATCCTCCTGCATGATCCGCTGCATCTCGAGGCGCACTGCCGCCGTGCCGCGCGAACCCCTGGCATTGCGATAGCGATCGATGCGCGACACCGCCAGGTCGCCGGCATCCTTGGGCAAAGGCTTCTGCTTGCCACCCGGCGTCGCCATGGTCGCTGCGTGCCGCGCCGCCTCGCGCCCGAACACCACCAGATCTAACAGCGAATTCGAGCCAAGCCGATTGGCGCCGTGCACCGAGACGCAGGCCGCTTCGCCCACGGCCATCAGGCCGGGCACCACGACATCGGCGCCGTTCGCGCGCGTGACCACTTCACCGTGATAATTGCAGGGAATGCCACCCATGTTGTAGTGGACGGTCGGCAAGACCGGGATCGGTTCCTTGTTGACATCGACGCCGGCGAAAATCCGCGCAGTCTCCGCGATACCCGGCAGGCGTTGCTTGATGACCTCCGGCCCCAGGTGCTCAAGATGCAGGTGGATATGATCCTTGTCGGCACCTGCGCCCCGGCCTTCGCGGATTTCAATGGTCATGGACCGCGACACAACGTCGCGCGACGCCAGGTCCTTGGCGTTAGGCGCATAACGTTCCATGAAGCGCTCGCCGGCGGCATTGGTGAGGTAGCCGCCCTCGCCCCGCGAGCCTTCGGTGATCAGGCAGCCGGAGCCGTAGATGCCGGTCGGATGAAATTGCACGAACTCCATGTCCTGCAAGGGCAGACCCGCGCGCAACACCATGCCGCCGCCGTCGCCGGTGCAGGTATGCGCCGAAGTGCAGGAAAAATATGCGCGGCCGTAGCCGCCGGTGGCGAGGATCACGAGCTGGGCGCGGAAGCGGTGGATCGTGCCCTCGGCGAGATCGATCGCGACCACGCCACGGCAGACACCGTTTTCCATGATCAGATCGACGGCAAAATATTCGATGAAGAATTCCGCGGCGTGTTTCAGCGACTGCTGATAGAGCGCGTGCAGCATGGCGTGGCCGGTGCGGTCGGCAGCGGCGCAGGTGCGCTGCGCAATGCCCTTGCCGTACTGCGTGGTCATGCCACCGAAAGGCCGCTGGTAGATCTTGCCTTCCGGCGTGCGCGAAAAAGGCACGCCGTAATGTTCGAGCTCGATCACCGCGGCCGCCGCTTCCTTGCACATGAACTCGATCGCGTCCTGGTCGCCGAGCCAGTCCGAACCCTTGATGGTGTCGTAGAAGTGATAGCGCCAGTCGTCCTCGCCCATGTTGCCTAACGCCGCCGAGATGCCACCCTGCGCAGCAACCGTATGGCTGCGCGTCGGAAACACCTTGGTCACGCAGGCGGTCGACAGGCCTGCTTCGGCCAGCCCGAGCGCGGCGCGCAAGCCGGCGCCACCCGCGCCGACCACGACGACGTCATAGCTGTGATCGATAAACTGATAAGCGCTCATCGTCTGATTTCCACGGGGCTGATTCCTAGGTCGACTGCATTGCGATCTTGAGCACCGCGAAGACCGCAGCCACTGCCGCGATCGCATGCAGAAATTTG
>DAIQQI010000049.1:0-13810 GCA_036786925.1 Steroidobacteraceae bacterium | reverse complement strand
CCTCGTGCAGCGTGCGCGTCTGCACCCACTTGCGGATGTAGCTCGCGCGTCCGTCGCGAAAGTACACGCCGTGGACCATGCCGTCGCCGTCAAACCAGTGATAGGCACCGCGCGGCGCGAGGATCGGGTTAGGGCCATTGCGCAAATAGGCGCCGTACAGGTCCGCGGGGATCTCGCCTTCGTAGGCCTTGAGATCGACCGCGGTGATTTCGGAGATCACCGGCGTGTACGGCCCATGCAGATAGGGGTTGTTGATAGCGTCGACCCAGGTCGGGCGGTCCGCGGGATCGTTAGGATTCAGGTCAGAGTATTTGCGCATGTCAGTTTTCCTTCAGGGGGCGATGGCGCCGCAAACCGGGGCGGCCCAGGCAAGTTTCGAATGTCGATCGATCAGACCTGTCAACGACTGGGCAACAGTCGCTGGTAATGGGGTGGTGCGCCGCGTGCGCAGATCGGCGCCCGAGGTCACGAATTCCAACGCCGCGGCCAGCGAGCCGCGCGTCTGGTTGGCGATGAACATGACGCCGTGAAACCGCTTGGCATTCTGCCGCAGGAAACGAAAATGCGCGGTCACCACATCGCCGACATGCATCTCCGCCAGGTACCAGAGGTGATGTTCGAGATCGAAATAGCCGAACTTGTCGTCTTGGAAATGACGCTCGTCGACGCCAAAGAGTCGCATCAGCGGCTCGCCCGCCAGGTCGTAGATCCGCAGGTAATACTGCACATTGACGTGGCCGTTGATGTCCTGCCAGTCGGCGGGAATGGTCAGCGTCAGCAGCGGCGGCAGTTCCCGGACCTGGTTGAGAGTGGGCATGGCGACGGGCATGGTCAGTGTTACTCACAGTCGTTCACGACGAAGTTGCAGGCCGGCGCGCTCGCGGTCCCAGGTATCCGCGGTGATGCCCTGCTCGCGAAACACCACCTTGCGGGCCTTGTTAGTTTCGGTCTTCGGAATCTCGCTGACCACGCGCACGTAGCGCGGGATCATGAAATAGGCGAGGCGCGGCACCAGGAACTCGATCAGGCCGCGCGGATCGACGTCGCGTCCTGGCTTGGCGGTGATCACCACCAGCACTTCCTGTTCCTCGATTTCACTGGCGACGCCGATCGCCACGACTTCGTCGATGTCCGCATGACCGCGCACCGCCGCTTCCACTTCAAAGGAGGAAATATTTTCGCCGCGGCGCCGGATCGTATCCTTGATGCGATCCAGGAAGAAATAATTGCCATCCGCATCGCGCCGGAACAGATCGCCGGTGTGGAACCAGCCGTTGCGCCACGCGCTTGCCGTGGCTTCGGGCATGCCGTTGTAGCCCGCATTCATCGCCCAGGGCAGGTCGGTGCGCACGATCATTTCGCCGGGCGTGCCCACCGGCACTTCGATGTCATGCTCATCGACCAGGCGGCACTCAGCGCCGCTGCGCGGGCGGCCACAGCCACCGAAGACTCGGGTATTCATGTCCGTGACGAGCGGCGAGGCGACCTCGGTCATGTTGAAGCCGGACATGTAGTCGAAACCGAAACGCTCGCCCAGTTTCACGGTCTCCTCGTTGATCGGCATCAGCGTGATGTAGCGCAGCGGGTTGTCGCGATCGTCGGGCCGAGGCTCGGCCTTGGCCAGAAACGCGCTCATCACGCCAATGAGACCGGAGGTCGTCGTGCAGTTGCCGGTACGCACCTGGTCCCAGAATTTCGTGGTGCTGAAGCCGTCGACCAGATAGAACATGCCCGAGCGCAGCAGCGCGCAGTAAGTCGGGCTCGTGCCGCCGACATGAAACATCGGCAGGTTGACCAGCATCGACTCGCCGTCGCCCATGTAGCCGTACGTGACCAGGGCCGTGGTGTACAGCTGCAGATAGGGCGACAACACGCCTTTCGACGGCCCCGTGGTGCCCGAGGTGTAGATGATGCACTGGATATCCCAGTGCTCGATGCTGGCGCTGTCATCGAGTTGCGCGGCATTGCCCTGCAAGGCCTCGGGGCTGACAACATGCTGCAGCTTCGGTACCTGCAGCCCGGTCAGCCGGTCGGTCAAATCGGGATGCGCCACCATGACAGCGCCGCCGGCGTTGTTGACGACATGCTCGAGTACCGCGCCGCGATATGCGGTATTGAGCGGCACGAACACCGCACCGAGGTAATTTGCGGCGAACCACGTTAGGACCATCGGCATGCCGGTGGGCAGCCACGCCAGCACCCGGTCGCCCTTGCGCACGCCGAGTTGCTGCAGGGCCGCGGCGGCGGCGCGCACCTGCTGCCGGCACTCGGCGTAGGTCCAGCTGCTGCCATCCTCGAACAGCGCGAGCCGCCGTTGCGGGTGGCGCGCGGCGCGCACGTCCAGCATATGCTTGAGGACACAATCCTCGCGCGCCGGTACGGCGGTGTCGAACCACGGCGGGTTGTTAGGTTCGGGAGCCATCGAGCGGCAACCCGAGCTGGCGCAAGACCGTCTGCAGATCGAAGTAGTCACGCCACTCGGCGATCTTGCCATCGCGGAATTTGAAGCGGGACATGTAGGGCAGGCTGACGGACTTGCCGTCCTTGACGTAGTGCTCCACGCCTTCGACCATGGCGCTGTCGCCGGATTCGATGATCCGCTCGACCGCGTAGCGCTTGTGTTGCATGCCACGACCGAATTTGCTGAGGAATTCTCGGACCGCCTGCTTGCCCTGCAGCGGGCCGATGGGCACGTTCACCGCCACCAGATCGTCCGTGCACAGCGCCAGTACCGCTTCCAGGTCGTCGCGCATCCACGCGGCGTAATAGGTGTTGATGAGATCGGTGTGCGTCACTTGGACAACCAGCGATCCATTTGATCGATGCGATCGGCGCCCCAGAACATCTCGCCATCGCAAATCAGCGTAGGCGCACCGAACACGCCGCGCCGGCTGGCCTCGGCGGTGAGTTCCACCAGATGCGCCTTGATCGCGGGTGACTGAATGGCTTCCACAAAGGCGGCCGGGTCGGCGCCACAATCTTTGGCGATGTCGCACAGGGTTTCGACCCTGGCGACGTCACCGCCGCTTGCAAAGGCATGGTCAAAAACGCGATGGGCGTACTCGACTGCACGATCTGACGGCAGCGACTGCAGCCACAGCAAGCCACGCGCCGCGGGAATGCCGTTGAACGGGAATACCGCTGGCGACTTGTACGGCAGGTTCTGCTCCGCCGCGCAGCGCGCGACATCCAGGTACAGGTAACGGCCCTTGGCGTTGTCGACGCTGGGCGGCGCGTGGCCGCGCTCCTTGAAGATGGCGCCCAGGGAAATGGGCTTCCAGTTCAGTGCCCGCCTGTGGCGCCGCGCCAGCGCCTCGATCCGCGGCAAACCGATGTAGGTGTAGCTCGACGAGAAGTCGAAATAGAAGTCGATTGGCGACCGCTGGCTGGCCTCGGGCATGGTCGAACGAGCATAAGATTGTCGGTCTAATTATGCAAGCGATGGCCGCGCTAGCGCACCTCGCGGACGCCCCCGGCGATGCCATGGGGGGACATCAGCACCTGCCACAGCTGGTTGCTGCGGACGCGAAACGAGGCGGCGCAGGAGGACAGGTAGTAGCGCCACATGCGACGAAACCGCTCGCCGTACTGCGGGGCGATTTGCGGCCAGCCGGCGTCGAAATTCGTTAGCCATGCCATCAGGGTGCGGTCATAGTCCGGGCCGAAGCTGTGCCAGTCTTCGATCACCCAGTCGTGCTCGGCGGCGCCGGCGATCTGCGCGATGGACGGCAGCATCGAATTCGGGAAAATGTACTTCTCGATCCAGGGATCGGTTCTGTTAGTCGAGCGGTTGCCACCGATCGTGTGCAGCAGGAACAGTCCGTCGGGCTTCAGCAGCTCGCGCACCTTGCTGAAATAGTGGCGGTAATTTCTGGCGCCGACATGTTCGAGCATGCCGATCGAATAGATGCGATCGAACGCGCCGGTCAGCGCACGATAGTCGACCAGTTGGATATCGACCGGCAGGTCGCGACAGCGCTGGCGCGCGCTCTCCGCCTGATTGTGAGAGACGGTAATGCCGGTGACGGTCACACCGTAGCGCTCTGCCGCATACTGCGCCGCGCCGCCCCAGCCGCAGCCAATATCGAGGACCCGCATGCCGGGCTTCAGTCCCAGCTTGCGGAACACCAGGTCCAGCTTGTGTTGCTGCGCAGTTTCGAGATCCGTGGCGTCACGCCAGTAGCCGCAGCTGTAGATCATGCGTGGATCTAACATGCGCTGGTAGAGATCATCGCCGGCGTCGTAGTGCCGCTCGCCGATTTGAAATGCGCGCCGCCGGCTTTGGGCATTGCGCAACCGGGCGAGCACCCCTGCGACGACCTCGTGCATCGATCCCAGCTGGCTGTCGATTTGCACCCGCAGCGCGCGTGCGAACATTTCGTCCAGCTGCTCGCAATTCCACCAGCCCTCCATGTAGGACTCTCCCGCGCCCAGCGAACCGTGGGTCAGGACCCGCATTGGCATGCGGGCGTCGTGGATACGGATGTCCCACGGACGATACCCGTCCAGGCGGATGTCGGCGGGCGCCAGAAGCCTCTCGAGCAGCGCCCGCGACCGGGCGCCAGCTGCCGTGTGGCGTCTCGGATGTTGCAATGCGGTGATCGTGGTCATACAGGGATCTCCGACTCGCTGAACAAAAACAAAATGTCCCCTAATAAGTTCATTGAACATGGTGGCTAACCGCAGTGTCCGTACGGTGGCGCGCATAGTGGTTTGTCCCGATGTGCGACGGCGGACGATAGATCAGTCTCTAACAGGAGGTGGGTTATGAGCGACTCAATCAAGCATCGACTGCTCGAGGATTTCACCGAGCTCATCGAAGATGTCGAAAGCCTGCTGGCGGAGGGGGCTGACGCGACCACCGATTCCCTGCGCGACGCCCAGAAGTCGGCGCGCTCGCGGCTGAGCAGCGCCAAGGAACGGCTGGCCGACTTCGAGAAGGACGTGGTCGGCGATGTCAAGCGACGCATCGATCGTACGGATCGTTACATGCATGACAATCCCTGGGGCGCGCTCGGGGCGACTGCCGCCGTGGCGTTTTTGTTAGGCTACATGGCACACCGCCGTGACTGACGGGGAACAGCGCCGCGGATTCCTGCCGCGCCGGACCTTGCGGCGCCTGGCGCGCAGCATGGTGTCCACCATTGAAATGCGGCTGGAGCGACTGGCGGCCGCCTGGCGTCATGAAGCGCATCGCGTGATCGCCTTGCTGGCGCTGTCGATGGCCGCTGCGAGTTTTGTGGTCGCCGCGGTGTTTTTTGCGGTACTTGGCATCATCCTGGCGCTGTGGGAGACGCAACGCGTGCTCGCGTTCGTGCTGGCTTCGGGTGTATTCGCCGCGTTTGGCCTCGTTGCCATGCTGCTGATCCGCCGCAACCTGCGGACCGTCCACCGACGCCGAATCCCCGCGCCCGATTCAGACCCCGATTACTGAGCGGGCGCTACACCGTGGGCGCGTCGCCGCGTTTGATCTGCGCGTCAACAATCGCCTCGGCTTCCAGCCAGTCCGCGATTTCGTGGCCCGGGTCGAAACCACGTTTCTCGGCGCGGTAGAAAGCGGTTTCCTCAATCATCGCGCGGCGGGCATCCGGCTCGATAAAGGTGCTGTCGCGCGTTACAAAGGAATCCGGCTCCAGCTGTGAGTCCATGCTCGAGCGCCTGGCGCGCACCAATTGCAATACGAACTTGTGGCAATCCTGTTACGTTTATCGACAAATTCACATAGGGCAGTAAATTTCATGCCAGCAAAATCGGTCACTTGGTATTCCCAATTCGCAAAAAATGCCGCGCGCTTCTGCGGTCGCCCGCGGGTGTTCATGTTAGCCCTTTTGATCATCGTGGCCTGGATAGTCACGGGGCCGCTGTTCGGCTTCAGCGACACCTGGCAGCTGGTCATAAATACCGGCACCACCATCGTGACCTTCCTGATGGTGTTCCTGATTCAGAACACCCAGAACCGCGACACCGAGGCCATCCAGATCAAGCTCGATGAATTGATCCGTGCGACCCGCGGAGCGCACAACGCGCTGCTCGACCTTGAGGAGCTGGAAGAAACGACACTGGATGAATTTCGCGCCAAGTACCAGGCAATGGCGGCGGCCGCGCGACAGGAGCTGGGGCAGGGTCTGCCCGACACCGGTACGCCCGATCCGTAACGCCTAGCTCAACTGAACCTGGGTTCGCGTTTCTGCAGAAACGCGCTGACGCCTTCCTTGTGATCGGGCGTTGAGAACAGCAGCGCGGTAGGATCCATGGTCTCACGCAGCCCGTCCGCGCCCTGGTGCCGATTGACGAAGCGCTTGCCAACCCGGACAGCAATGGCCGGATTGGCGGCGATGCGCTGTGCAATCTCGAGCGCCTTCGGCAGCAGGTCCGCGTGCGGCGTCAACTCCTGCACCAATCCGATCGCCAGTGCTTTTTGCGCATCGATGACGTTACCGGTCAGCGCCAGATACTTGGTCCACTGGGCGCCGATGATCGCCGGCGCACGCACAAGTCCATAGCCGGGTTGTAAACCGACGCGAATTTCCCTGAATGCAAAGCGCGCCTGGTCCGAAGCGACTACAAAATCGCAGAACAGGATGATCTCCGCGCCGCCACCATAGGCAATGCCGTTGACCGCGGCGATCACCGGCAGTTCGGCCCGTTCGATGGAGTGGAAGGCATTTTCCACCAACTGCAGTTGCGCCCGGTAGTCCGCGAGATCCTTGAGCTGGTCAAAGGACTCGATATCGCCACCCGCCGAGAATGCGTCTCCCGCACCGGTCAGCACGACGGCGCGCACGTCGGCAGTCCGGCCAAGTTCTTCCAGCGCCCGCGGCAGTTCGCGAAAAAAAGTCGGCGACATCGCGTTCTTTTTGTCGGGCCGATTCATGCGCAGGATCGCTACGCGTCCCTGCCGTTCGATGGCCAGTGTCTCGAGTTTCGCGTTCACAGAACAGTCCTTTCCAATCATCCGGTTTAGTTCTGCGGTAGTGTCCGCTGCAGCGTTGATCTTGTCGATACGCGCGCGTATCGTTTGTGAAGTGATTGAACGGTTCTTCGAAACAGCTGACTCTGCCAATACCTGACATCGAAACGCTGGCTGCGAGCCTCCGTGGCCGGCAACTGCCGGGCGGCAAATATCGCATTGCACCGGAAGAGTGCCGCGCCGTCGACGCCATGTGCGCCGGAACCGGCTCAGTCACGCATCCGGTCTTCGCCTGCGTGGCCGCGCTGCGTGGACTTGGGATTACAATTGATGAACTATGCCGTCTGTGTGACTACGAACTGGCGCGCGGACCGATGTTAGGCGAGTGTCAGCTGGAGTTACGCCGACCATTGCGGACGGAAATTGACTACACGACTAGCGTTGTCATCGACGATCTGGTACGCAGCACTAGCCGCGCACTGGGTGTGCTGGATCGCTTGCAGTTTACGGTCGCGCTGCGGGACACCAGCCCCGGGGATGCTGCGCTCGTCAAACTGACCTGGCTGTTTCCACGGGGAAGCGAATCTTGAGTGCCAGGGCTGATCCGCTCTCGCAGCCGCTCGATTTTGCGGTCCGGATCCCGGATGTGCAGCGCTGGTCGGAATTGCTGGAAGATGACAATCCGCTGCATCGGGGCCAGGCGCAGGTGGTGAATCCAGGGCCTGCAAACCTTGCTTACCTGATCAGTTTCCTGCAGCAGCGCCTGCCGGCCGCGCGCCTGGTCAGTATCAAATGTCGATTCCTGTCGGTGGTGCACGCGCCGGCCATCGCGCAGGCGCGTGGCCGGATCATCCGCACGGAACCGCTTGAGAGCGGCTGCCGCATTTACTGTGAACTTGAATTGCTGGTCGGTGATGTGACGGCGGCCGCGGCCGAGGCGGTCCTCGAGAAGCCCGGCGCCGCAAGCGGTTAACTCAGCTGCGCTGGTACCTCTGCCAGGATTCCAGCGCCTCCGGCCAGTCCGCCGGCCGTTGATCGCCGTAGGCACGTTGCCGCAGCGCGCTTTTCATCGTGTCCACATACTGCGCGGCCGGCGTGTAATAGAGGAACCCGAGGACCCGCTCGGCGACGCGCCACCGGCCCGATTCGTGGCGGTAGCGATCCTGGTAACGGATCGCGGCTAACATGGTCTCGCTGTTGCGGACGACTTCCGCGTGCGCCGCCACCAGGCCGGTGGCGGACAGCGGGTCCGCGGCATCGAATTCAACGATGCGATCATGGGTGAAGTGAAATGTCGGGCCCAGCGCGGCGAAGCGGCCGCGATACATCTCGATGATGGCGGTGCGTCCCTGGGAATTCATGACCCCGTCCAGCGACCGGACCGTCGCATCTGGCGTAAAGCAGTCGGCGAGCGCATCGACGTCGCGATTGTCGACCGCGAACCCATAACGCGCGATCAGCTGGTCGATCGCGACGCGGCTCTCGAGCTGCCACAGGCGTTGTTCTGTCGGTTGCGTCATGGCGGGAGTCCCCTTACAGTGATTAAATGCCGAAACGTTTTTACGAGGATCTGTTGTTAGACGAGCAGCGCGTGTCACAGCCGCGGGTGGTCGATCGCGACGCCATGCTGGAATTCGCCCGGCGCTACGATCCCCAGTATTTCCATGCCGACACCGAGGCGGCGCGCGAATCGATATTCGGCGAAGTGGTCGCCTCCGGTATCTATACCGCTGCGCTGTGGCGCCAGCTCGATCATGAGATCTCAGGCGACATCGCGTGGATTTGCGGCGTTGCCTGGAAGGACACGCGCTGGCCGGTCGCGCTGCGCGCCGGCGACACCATTCGGGCGCGGGCGACCTGCCTCAGCAAGCGACCCTCCGGATCCGATCCGAATCGCGGCATTGTCGAGATGCGCTACGAGCTGCTCAATCAGCGCGACCAGACGGTTTTCGAGACCGTCAGCGTGAACCTCATCGAAACGCGGCCGCGCTGACACGGTCATCTGCCGCGATCAGCGGCTATTTTTCCTGCTTGATGTAACGGTCCAGTTCGCGGTGAAAGTGCCGCACGCGCTGCTCCTGCTCGCCCCACAGCGGGCCCTTGAATCCCCGCGAGCGAATGCCTTTCTGTTGAATCGGCAGCAGTTCGGAATCCTGGTCGAGCACATCGCCGAGGTTAGGCTTTTCCCCGACCGGGACGTGAATCACCGCGGGCCGTACCTTGCCCGAGCAATCGGTGCCTGCGGGCAGGCCCATCCAGGCCGGCACATGCACGGTCGGGTCGTCGATCGGCCGATACAGAACCATGGTCTCGTAGTAAAACAATTCCGGATCGTCGGCGTCCGGTATGAACCGCATGATGAAAACGCCCTCCGGGTGCATGCCCATCTGCACATTCGGAAACAGGCCCGTGGCCCAGCTGTCTGTGAGCTGCCCGTCGGTGAAGTTTTCGTAGTGCTTGAGACCGAGGCGCCGGGCCCGCGCGCGCTTGCTCAGCTGGATTGCATAGCGCACGTCGCGCGCACTTCCCTTGAAGGTCGCGGGGTCAATGCCGCCTTCCTGGAGCATGAACTGCAGGTAGGGATCGAGCGTCTCCTGGTCGCCGACACGGTGCGACTTGACGCAGATCGGGACGATCATGCGGCTCGCGCCGTTAGGATAGAGATCGTACTGTGAAAAATCCTCCATCACCGTCTGCGTCTGCGGATGCACGTGGGGCAGGTGATAGGTTTCGTAGAAGGCATCGACGCCGGTTTTCCAGTTGGCTTTCCAGGCGGAACGCACGTGGTGTACGACATGCATCTTGTCGACTTCGTACATCTCGATGTAGCCGGCCGGCAGCCCGAGAGACTCGCGCAGCGGCGGCGCCTTGCCATCCATGTTGATGAAAACGATGCCGCCCACGGTGTCGCAGCGAACCTCGCTGAGCCCGGGACGGTGCGCAATCAATTTCTTGTTGAATGTTTGTTCATCGGTGATGTTCTTGAGCTTGCCGTCGGTGCCGAAGGACCAGCCGTGAAAGCTGCAGGTGAACTGCGCGACGCTGCCGCGATCATTCATGCACACTTTGTTGCCCCGGTGCGGGCACACATTGAAAAAGGCCTTGATGCCGCCGTCAGACTGGCGCACGACGATGATTTCCTCGGCGCCGATTTCAAACGTGAAATAGTCGCCGTCTTCCGGGATGTCGCTGATGACGCCTGCTAACAACCAGACCCGCGGCCAGAGCCGCTGGTTTTCGAGCGCCATGAATTCGCGCGAGTAGTAGCGCGACGGATCCGGCACATCGAGACCGTCATCGACCGGCGATTGCTTGGCTTCGAGGCTGTCCTTGGGTGCGCCCAGGTTCATCGGCCATTCAACTTTGTAATTCACTGCCATGTGAGTTCCTCGTGTATTCAGGCCGCAGCCGCGGTCGCGGCAAACGGGCAATAGGGTTCCTTGTCGACCACGCCCAGCACAAATGAAAGCTTGGCCATGCCGGAGATGATGGCCATCGCGGTGCCCAGCTCCAGGATGTCGCCTTCGGAGAAATGCGCGCGCAGCTGGGCGAACAACTGCGGCGTCATATCACCATCCATGTTCGTGAGCGCCACCTGGTCGGCATAGCGGATCACAGCCTGTTCGGCCGGCGCAAAGGCGTCGAATTGGTCGTTCGCCAGCGCCTCAACCTGCTTCTGCGTGAAGCCAGCCGCGAGCGCCCCCGGCACGTTCTGCTTGTTGCAGGTCTGGCAGCCGTGCTTGATTGAAAGTCGCAGGCGGGCAATCTGCTTGTAGCGGTTGTCGACCTTGCCGCCGAAGAATATGGGCATGTAGAACTGGTTCATCACGAAATTCAGGAGATCCGGGCGCTGTGCGAAGGCTTCGACAAACGTCGCATCGCCGGTCAGCCCCTTGAGCGCGTCCCAGGCGGGTTGCCATTCGGGCGCCATGGCGTCGCGAGGTGTGCATGTCAGCAAAGTACTTGGCATGGGAGACTCCTAACGGCCCGGGACCTTGAAATAATCGGGGATGCCGCCCGGCCAGACATCACCGACCTGATTATTGCCACCGTCTATGACCAGGACTTCGCCCGTGATGAATTTGGCAGTGGGCGCAGACAAATATACCATCGCCTGCGCAATGTCGATCGGATCCCCGAACTCATGCATGGGATTCGCATAGCGGAATTTATCCGCCACGTCGTGATCGTAGACATTGAGGCCGGCCGATTCGATCGACCCCGGTGAGATGCAGTTGACCCGGATCTTGAGCGGCGCCCACTCGGTCGAGACCGACTTCGAAAGGTAAATGACCCCGGCGCGGGCCGCGCAGGTGTGCGCGACCTGCGGCATGCCGCGCCAGACGTTGGCGACGATGTTGACAATATTCCCGCCGCTGCCGGCATCCCGCCAGCGCCTGGCCGCCGCTTGCATCATGTACCAGGTGCCGTTGAGGTTGGTGTCGATGACCGCGTGCCAACCTTTGACCGAGAAATCGATGGCGGCCTGCGGGAACTGGCCACCGGCATTGTTGACCAGCGTGTCGATCCGGCCGAATTTATCCCAGGTGGCGTTGATGAGCGCGGTGACTGCGTCAGGATCGCGAATGGTCATCGCATGGCAGGCGATGTCGCGGCCGAGCCGTTCGCGGATTCCGCTGACGGTCTGCTGCAGTTTTTCGATGCTGCGGCCGCAGATCATCACATGGGCGCCGAGGCGCGCGGCCACGTAGGCCATCGCGCGGCCGAGGCCGCTGCCACCGCCCGAAATAAGGAAGGTCTGGCCATCTAACAGCTTATCGCGGTAGGCGAGCGGCGTGGTCGCAAGCGCGTCATCGGAAAAGCCCCAGGGCTGATTGCCGGTCGTTGTCGTCTTGTCAGAATGGCTTGCCACTGCAAAAGTCTCCCTAAGCCTGATGCAGTCCGAAGATCGCAATGCTGGTGATGTTTCTGTTAGGGATGCCGCCAAGGTTGTGCGCCAGCCCCAGGCTGGGGCTCGGCAGCTGGCGCTTATCGGCCCGGCCCAGCAATTGCAGATAGATTTCGTAGGTCATGCGCAGGCCGGACGCGCCGATCGGATGACCGAAGCACTTGAGCCCGCCGTCGATCTGGCAGGGGATCCTGCCGCCGCGATCGTAGCGGCCCTCGAGTATGTCGCGCGGCGCCTTACCGCGATCGGACAGGCCCAGGTCCTCCATGATCACGAGTTCGGTGATCGAGAAACAATCGTGCACTTCGATGAGGTCCAGCTGTTCGCGCGGGTTGTCGATGCCGGCTTCGCGATAGGCGCGGGCGGCGGCCAGCGGCGTGGTCAGCGTGCAGCTGCCATCCCAGGAATTGTGGCCCATCTCGACGCCATTGCTAGGCGCGAGCTGCATGCCCTTGACGGTGACGACATCGCGCTTGCCCAGGCTCCTGGCAATCTCCGGCGTCGTGACGATCGCGCAGGCGGCGCCGTCGCTGACGCCGCAGCAATCGAACACGCCTAACGGCCAGGACACCATCGGCGCATTCAGGACCTGATCGATGCTGATGCGATTGCGCAAATGCGCCTTCGGATTGAGCGCGCCGTTCTCGTGGCTCTTCCACGAGACGTGGGCCATCGCGCGCTTCAGGTCGTCGATCTTGTAGCCGTACTTGCTCGCATATGCGCCGGCGAGCTGCGCGAATGCGCCGGGCGCGGTGCTGCCCGGGAGGTAAAGATCTTCGAAACTGCCCTTGGTGCGCTCCGGCAGGCCGCCAAAGCCCGTGTCCTTGAGTTTCTCGACGCCCATCGCGAGCGCGATGTCGCAAGCCCCGGCCGCCACGGCATACACCGCGCCGCGCAGCGCCTCGGTGCCGGTGGCGCACAGGTTCTCGACCCGCGTGACCGGAATGTTAGGCAGGCGCAGCGCCATCGACAGCGGCAGCGCGGACTTGCCGGTGCTCTGTTCATCGAAGAACACGCCGAGCCATGCGGCCTCGATGCGATCGCGTTCGATGCCGGCATCGAGCAGCGCCTCGCCGAAGGCTTCGACCATCAGGTCGTCGGGGCCGCAATCCCAGCGCTCGCCAAAGCGCGAGCAGCCCATGCCGACGATGGCAACCTTGTCGCGAATGCCGCTAGCCATGATGTCGCGTGCTCACGCTTTGACCGCCTTCCAGAAATAGCGCCGGAATCCCCGGAGCTTGTCGACATCCTTGATACGAAATACGAAGCGCACCTGGTCGCCGACCGCCAACTCACCGGCAGCGAGGTCGGTGAACTCCATGAAGAGGTTGCCGCCTTCGGCGAATCCGACATTGCCGTAAATATAGGGCGGGCGGGCGCTGTAGGCCTGCCAGTCTTCGGTGAAGGTCTTGACCCGGCCCAGCGAATCGGCAAAACGATATTCTTTCTGCGTGTCGGTCGCGCGACAGTCGGGATTCACGCAGACCCGCGCCAGCGGAAACTGCACGGTGTCGCAACGCGCACAGCGCCCGCCGACAAACGCGGTAGTAGCGCGGCGTTTTCGCCAGGCCACGGACTGCGCGGTACGGTTGTCGCGCTCGGCGCGCATGCCGAAGTCCACGTCGACGAGGCCGGCGTGCGACAGGTAGCGGACGTAGTCCGGTTCATCGCAGCGTCGCGCCAGCGCCGTGGCGACCGCCTGGCTGCGGTGACTGGCCGCGCGCGCGCCGACGCGCAGCACGATGGCATCCACACCCTGGCCGAACGCGGCTAACACCATCAGGTCGCCCGGGTTGGCCTGTTCGAGCACCCGGGCCAGCATCAGCAGCGGCTGCGCGGTCCCGGTATCCCCGCAATCCGCGTGCAGCGCGTCGGCAAGCGCCGCGTTGACCAGCCCCGCATGCTGCGCGATGCGCTTGATCGCAGCGGCGGGCCCTGGCATCACAAAGTGTTTCACTTGCGCGGCGTCGATGCCGGCGGTCTGCAGGGCG
>DAIQQI010000296.1:0-4244 GCA_036786925.1 Steroidobacteraceae bacterium | reverse complement strand
GCTGCCAAGGCCCCGTCAACGCGGACGGCGAACGCTGACGGCGAGGCGGCGCCCAAGATCCTCGCAGCGCTCGGGTTCGGCCTCTACCGCGCCTGGGTCGACGGCCGGTTCACCGGGACCCATCGGCTCCGCGGCGCCGACCAACGCGCCGAGGCGACGCCGGTGAGCGTGCTCGACAACCATGAGCTCGAGCCCACGCTGGGGGAGCGGGCCACCCTGCTGCAGTGCGCCTCGGCGTTCTGCGCGCCATGCCGCGCCACCCGGCGTACCCTCGCCGACGTCGCAGCCGCCGCCACGCCCATAACAGCGGCGAGGACGCCGCGAACGTTGCGAACATCGCCAGCAGCATGGTCGGCGGCTCGATGGCGATGAAATACAGAAACGTCGGCACGATGACGACGTAGGCCAGCTTGACGCGCTTGTTCCAGTCGACCTGTTTCAGGCTGGGGTACGGGAAGCTCGATACCATCAAGGCGCCTGCGCATGCGGTGGTGGCGAACGCGATGGCAAGCCCGATCAGGCCCGGGGCGCGCCATTCATGCGAAAACCACACAAAAGCCGCAACCAGCGCGGCCGCCGACGGGCTGGGAAGGCCTTCGAAGAAGCGTTTGTCACCGCCGCCGGCGCGGACGTTGAAACGCGCCAGCCGCAGCGCGGCGCACATCGTGAAGAAGAACGAGGCCAGCCAGCCAAATCGCTCCCACAGCGGGCCGTAATCGCCCAACCGCGCCGCACCCCACTGGAATGCGAGCAGCGCCGGCGCCAGGCCGAACGCGACCATGTCGGCCAGGCTGTCGTACTCCTTGCCAAACTGACTTTCAGTATTCGTCCAGCGCGCAATCCGGCCGTCCAGGCCGTCAAACAGCATCGCGACGAACACCGCTCCGCCCGCCACCGAGAACTCACCATTGATGGCCGAGATGATGGCGTAGAAGCCTGAGCCGAGGCAGCCGGTCGTCATCAGGTTCGGCAGCAGGAAGATGCCGCGCCGAACCTGGCCACGGCGGCCCGTCTCGCGGGGGATTGGAACCGGTGTGTCATCCATGCGCGCGCATGATAGGGCCCGACGGCGCGCTTGGCCATGTGCAGCGGCCGATTATGGGCCTGTTACACTGCGCGCCCCCGTTTTAGCCCGATGCACCAGGGCCTGTAAACACTATGAACGACACTGCGTTGCACTCAGAAGCATTTCAGGCAAGGCGCGAGGCCCGATGCATGGTTATTCCATGTGAGGGCCGAGCAACACAGCCTCAAATGCTTCTGGGTGCAACCCCGGCGCGCCCGTTGACGCCGAAGCATTTCGATGGTGCTAACTGCGCGCCGCCGTGCGCAAGGCAAGTGCTGTGGGGGCGCGCCTCTTGGGACGGGGGGGCCCGCGCCGCGCAGCGCGGCGTTGGTCCTCGTTCCAGTACATGCAGTACAGTTCACTCGTCCCGCCTTGCGCTGCACGGCGAGGGCCACCGTCGCTGCGCCGTTCGTAGTGTTTACAGGCCCTAACCCATGCGCTGGTCCAGATACCCGATCAATACCGCCAAGGAAGACCCCAGCGAGGCTGAGGTCGAGAGCCACCGCCTGATGCTGCGCGCCGGCCTGATCCGGCGACTGGCCGCGGGCATCTATACCTGGACGCCCTTTGGCCTGCGCTGCGTACGCAAGGTCGAGAACATCGTGCGCGAGGAAATGAACCGCGCCGGCGCGTTCGAGCTGCTGATGCCGGCGGTGCAGCCGGCCGAGCTGTGGCAGGAATCCGGCCGCTGGCAGCACTACGGTCCGGAACTGCTGCGCCTCAAGGACCGCCACGACCGGGATTTCGTCATCGGCCCGACGCACGAGGAAGTGATCACCGACCTGGCGCGCCGCGAGCTCAAGAGTTACCGCCAGCTGCCGGTGAATTTCTACCAGATCCAGACCAAGTTCCGCGATGAAATCCGGCCGCGCTTCGGCGTGATGCGCGGCCGCGAATTCATCATGAAGGACGCCTACAGTTTTCATCTCGACCAGGCGTCGTTAGCTGAAGGCTACCGCATCATGCACGAGGCCTATACGCGCATGTTCACGCGCATGGGACTCAGGTTTCGCGCGGTGCAGGCCGACAGCGGCGCGATCGGCGGCAGCGTCTCGGAAGAATTCCAGGTGCTGGCCGACTCCGGTGAAGACGCGATGGTCTACTCGGACGGCGACGATTTCGCCGCCAATCTCGAGCAGGCCGCGGCGCTGCCGCCCGCAGCTCCGCGCGCGGCGCCGAGCGAAACGCTGGCCAGGGTCGCGACCCCCGGCGCCAAGACCATCGACGCGCTGTGCCAGTTGTTAGGTGTCGCGGCCTCGCGCACGCTCAAGCTGCTGCTGGTCGCGGGCCGCGATTCCGGCATCGTCGCGCTGGCATTGCGCGGCGATCATGAATTGAATGTGCTCAAGGCGCAGCGGCTGCCGGCGGTTGCCAGCCCGCTGCGCATGGCGACTCCGGACGAGATCAAAGCGGCTACCGGGTCCGAACCCGGCTATATCGGCCCGGTGGGACTCACCTGCCCGCTCATCGTCGATCACAGCGCCGCGCAGCTCGCCGATTTCATTTGCGGTGCTAACGAAATGGACGCGCACCTGCGCGGCGTGAACTGGGTCCGTGATCTGCCGCAGCCGCAGACCGCGGATATCCGCAACGTGGTGGCCGGCGACCCCAGCCCCAGCGGCAAGGGCCTGCTGCGGCTCGCCCGCGGCATCGAAGTGGGCCACGTGTTCCAGCTGGGCCAGAAATACTCGACCGCGATGAATGCCACGGTGCTCGATGAACAGGGCAAGAGCCAGACCATGTACATGGGTTGCTACGGCATCGGCATCACCCGGATCGTGGCGGCGTCGATCGAGCAGAACCATGACGCCCAGGGCATCATCTGGCCCGATCCGCTGGCGCCGTTCCAGGTGGTGCTGGTGCCCATGAATGCGCATAAATCGGAGCGCGTGCGCGTGGCCGCCGAGAAGCTCTATGCGGATCTGACCGCCGCCGGCATCGAGGTGCTGTTAGATGACCGGGATGCGCGGCCCGGGGTAAAATTCGCAGACTGTGAACTGCTTGGCATTCCGCACCGCATTGTCATCGGCGAACGCGGCCTGGATGCCGGCAAACTTGAGTACCGGCACCGTCGCACCAGCGCCAACGAAGATTTACCATTGGATGATGTCATCGGATCCCTGCGGCAGCGATTTGGCACCTGAGGCGGCGTGGCGCGCCCCGCGCCGCCGGCCGTTGCGCTGGCTGATCGGCCTGGCCACCGTCCTGCTGGCGGCGCCGGCCATGGCCGACCAGCAGCGCGACCCCGAGCTGCGCGCGGTGGTGAAGGCAGCCATCGGTTCCGCGCGCTGCTTCACCGATGAGTTCGATTCGCAGGTGTGGTTCAAGATGATGGAGCCGCGGCTGCGCAAGAAAGTCCGCAGCATTGAAGAGCGGCTCGAGATCCTGCAGTCGATCTACTGCGAAGCGCACCGCAGCGGCAAGCAGCGACTGCCGCCCGGCCTGTTGTTAGCTATCATCGATGTCGAGTCCGGCTTCAACCGCTACGCCGTTTCCAGCGCTGGCGCGGTGGGACTGATGCAGGTCATGCCGTTCTGGCCCGAACAGCTCGGCATGCGGCGCTTTCAGCTCATCACCGTCGATGACAACATCAAGATGGGCACCGCCATCTTCCGGTACTACCTCGGCCGGGAAAAGAATAACGTCGGTCGCGCGCTGGCGCGTTACAACGGCAGCCTCGGCCGGCGCACCTACCCGGATCTGGTGATCAACCGCTGGACGCGCTGGAATGGCGCCGATGACCTTGGCCGCATCGGCAACGAACCCAGATTCACCTGGTGACACGCATGACCCGGATCCTGGTGCTGTATTACTCCCGGCACGGCGCCACGGCGGAACTCGCGCGCCATGTCGCGCGCGGCGTTGAATCGGTCGACGGCGCCGAAGCCCGCCTGCGCACCGTACCTGCGGTGAGTTCGACGGCCGACGTCGCACGCAAGGCCACGCCGGACAGCGGCGCACCGTACGTCAGCTTTGATGACCTCGCCGAGGCGGATGGCATGTTGTTAGGCAGCCCGACGCGGTTTGGCAACATGGCCGCGCCGCTCAAGTACTTTCTGGATGGGACTGGGTCGCAGTGGCTGGCCGGCACGCTTTCTGGCAAGCCCGCCGGCGTCTTTACCAGTACCCAGACGCAGCATGGCGGCCAGGAAAGCACGCTGCTGTCGATGATGCTGCC
>DAIQQI010000295.1:0-4249 GCA_036786925.1 Steroidobacteraceae bacterium | reverse complement strand
GCGTCCCGGAAGGTAGAGGCCCCGGGGGCCTGGAGCGCCGCTGCGCAGCTGACCGCAGGCCCGTCTGCAACCGGCCTGTCGCGCCTGCCGGTGCGGGTTCGTCCGGAGTGGATTGACTACAACGGTCACATGACCGAATCACGGTATCTGCAGGTGTTTGGCGACGCGATCGATGTGCTGTTCCGCAGCGCCGGCATCGACGAGCGGTACCGCGCGGCGGGGCGGATGTTCTACACCGTGGAGACGCACATCACTCACCAGGCCGAGGCGCTCGTCAACGAGTCGCTGTACCTCACGAGCCAGGTGCTGTCTGTGGACGACAAGCGGCTGCGGGTGTTCCATCGCCTGCACCGCGCCGCCGACTCGACGCTGTTAGCCACCTGCGAGCAGATGTATCTGCACGTCGATACGCAACGCAAGAAAGCCTGTTCTATCGAGCCCACGGTGCGCGCGCGCCTGACGCAGCTGGCGGCGGAACATGCCAAACTGCCGGATCCCGCCGAAAAAGGCCGCTCGGTCGGCAAGCGACTGGGAACCTGACACATGCCCAAACTCGTAGATCACGGCCAACGGCGCGAACAGATTGCGTTCGCGGCCTGCCAGGTGGTGGCGAAGTACGGGTTTGAGCGCGCGACGGTTGCACGCATCGCGAGCGCATCTGGCTATACCACCGGCATGGTCGCGCATTATTTCACCACCAAGCAGGACATCATCCTCGCGGCCCTGCGCCTGATCCTGCGCCGTATCGAGACCCGCCTGATACCCGGCGACCAGCCGCGTGGCGACCTGCTGTCGGTTTTGTCGGAATCACTGCCGATCGACGCCGCACGCTTTACCGAGTGTGCGTTCTGGACCGCGTTCTGGGGGCAGGTCTCCGCGGATCGCGGTGCGAAACAACTCAACGCCTGGGTCCACCGCGAATACGCCCGGGTCTTTGAGCGCTGTATCGACACTCACTGGCCAGAATGGCGGCGCTGGCCGGCGAGAGTTCGCGCCCAGGTGCTGGCATCGCTGACAACCTTCATCAATGGGCTGACCGCGAGCGCGGTCACGAGCCGCGGCGACTGGCCGGCCGAACGGCAGGTGGCGCAGCTCTCATTGCAATTGCAGTTGCTGCATGATTGGGCGAGCCAATCCAGCGGCGCGCTGCACAGGACAGTTACACGGGAGCGAGCATGAATTTCTCACTGACTGAAGAGCAGCAACAGATCGTCAAGTCGACCCGCGATTTCGTCACCAAGGAACTGATGCCGCATGAAATGGCCATTGAAGCCAGCGGCGAATTGAGCGATGAGCTGTACCGGACGCTGAAAGCGCGCGCCATCGAGGCCGGCCTGTACGCGGCTAACATGCCAGCCGAAGTGGGCGGCGCTGGCCTCGACACGGTCAGCTGGGTGTTATACGAAAAGGAGCTGGGTCGCACGAGCTACGCGCTGCATTACAACTGCGTGGGGCGGCCGTCCAACATCCTGCTGGGCTGCACGGGCGAGCAGCGCGAACGCTACCTGCTGCCGACGGTGCGCGGCGAGCGGGTCGAGTGTCTCGCCATGACCGAACCAGGCGCGGGTTCCGATCTGCGTTCGATGCGGACCTCGGCGGTCGAAAAGGGCGGCGACTTTGTCATCAACGGCACCAAGCATTTCATCAGTCACACCGATCGCGCCGACTACGTGATCCTGTTTGCGTCCACCGGCAGCACCGCCAGCGAGCGTGGGCCGCGGGCGCAGATGACCGCGTTCCTGATCGACAAGGGGCATCCCGGGTTCACTGTCCGCGACGGCTATCGCAACGTGTCACACCGCGGCTATAACAACGGCATCCTGGAATTCCAGGATTGCCGGGTGCCGCGCAGCGCGATACTGGGCGAGTTGCACCAGGGCTTCGAGGTTGCTAACACCTGGCTGGGAGCGACGCGCCTGCAGGTGGCGGCAACCTGCCTCGGCCGCGCCGAGCGCGCGCTGGATCTCGCCAAGCAATGGGCGGTCGAGCGCCGGCAGTTCGGCCAGGCGATAGGCAAGTTCCAGGGCGTCAGCTTCAAGCTTGCGGACATGGCGGTAGAGCTGCGCGCGGCGGAGCTACTGACGCTGGAAGCGGCCTATAAACACGATCAGGGGCAGTCCACGGATCTCGACATGGCGATCGCCAAGCTGAAGGCCACCGAAATGCTGGCGATGGTTGCCGACGAAGCGCTGCAGATTCATGGCGGCATGGGCCTGATGGCGGACCTGCCGCTGGAGCGGATCTGGCGCGACGCGCGCATCGAGCGTATCTGGGAAGGCACCAGCGAAATACAGCGCCATATCATTTCACGGGCGCTGCTGCGCCCGCTCGGCGGCTGAAATCGGCCCGCAGGGGGCTTGTTAGCGGCCGGTCCAGCGAGGCGGGCGTTTTTCGCTGAAAGCGCGCGTGCCTTCCTTCAGGTCGTCGGAACGCACGACCCGCTGCACGTAGTCGAGCGAGTCGTGCAGTGCGAATGCTTCATGCTCCGGCACCATTTCCGTATGCCGCAGCAGCTGCTTGATGGCCGGGAACAACAACGGTGGTCCGGCGGCCAGCTGCGCGGCGATTTCCTGCGCCTTGGCGAGTGCCTGGCCCCTGGGCACGACATGATTCGCGAGGCCCCAGTGCTTGGCCTCGGTCGCGTCCATCCAGCGCCCGGTCAGCAGAAACTCGACCGCAACGTGGTAGGGAATGCGACGGCGCAGCTTGATGCTGCCCGCGTCCGCCAGCACGCCAACATTGATCTCCGGCAAGGCGAAGCGCACATGCTCTTCGATGACGATGATGTCGCAGCCCAGCACGATCTCGAATCCGCCGCCACAGGCAATGCCGTTGACCGCGGCGATGACAGGCTTGTTGAGATTGCGCGGATAGTTGAGTCCGCCAAATCCGCCAGGCCCCCAGTCCTCATCCGACTTCTCGCCGGCCGCGGCGGCCTTGAGATCCCAGCCCGGTGAAAAGAACCGCTCGCCCGCGGCGGTGATGATGCCCACCCGCAGCGCCGGGTCATCCCGCAGTTGCGCGACCGCATCATTCAGCGCGCGGCTTGCGGCCAGATCGATGGCGTTAGCTTTGGGCCGGTCGATGGTCACCAGAAGTACGGGTCCATTACACGTCACATGAATTCCGTCAGGCATCGTGATCTCCTCCGAATCGCCGCGCTTCAGGCGCCGCTTGCAGCCGTTTCTCGTATCAGGGCATCCACCGCGACGGCACCGAGCCCGGCGCGGCAGACGATGATCGGATTGACATCCATTTCAACCAGTGTCGCACGATGCGCGCTCGCGTAGCCGGCAATAGCTAACACCGCGCCGGTCAGAGCGTCGACATCTGCCGCCGGCGCGCCGCGAAAGCCGTTCAGTAATGGCCAGCACCTGAGTCTTCGCAGTGCCGCTCCGATGGATCCGCGGGACCAGGGCGGCAGCAGGCGCACCGAGTCCTTCCACAGCTCGGCCTGAACGCCGCCGCCGCCGAGCACCAGTACCTGCCCAAATTGCGGATCGCTGACGACGCCGACCAGGATTTCGGCGATCCGGTCCTCGACCATCTTCTCGATCAGCAGCTCGGACGCGAGTCTGCCCAGTTTTTGCGCCGCCTGCTCGGCCTCGGCGACCGAACGGATATTGAGTATCACGCCGCCCTGATCGCTCTTGTGTGCAAAATCGCCGGAGATCTTCATGGCCACCGGAAATCCCAGCGCTTGCGCGGCGACGGCGGCTGTGGCGGGACTGGCAATCTCGGCGGCAGGCACGCTGAGGCCGAAACCCGCAAGCCGCATCTTCGCAGCCCGCTCGGTGATCAGGTGCGCCGGCCGTGTCAGGTGGGTTGGCGGCTCGATGAGCGGAAAATCCCGGTGCCACGCTGCAGCGGTGGCTGCGCCATGTTGCAGCGCTTTCAGTCCGTCATCCAGGCCCTGCAGCGGCACCACGCCGCCGGCGATGCAGCGCGCGCGGATCGCGTGGTTCAGGGTCTCTGGCAGCGATGCTAACAAAACGGCACGCGGCCTGGCATTCGCCGCCGCCGCGATGAACTCATCGATTACCGGCACAAAAGCCGAATCATCGGCACGGCCCGGCGGCGGGCAGTCCAGCATGAAGGCCACCGCATCGACATCGCCGCTGAACACGTGGTCAAAAATCCGGCGCGTGGTGGCGTGATCAAACCAGGTGTAGGTATGGATATCGAAGGGATTGGCGATGGTGACTCGGTCGCCCAGCAGCGCGCGCAGCGAAACAGTCGTGTCGGCATC
>DAIQQI010000048.1:0-13875 GCA_036786925.1 Steroidobacteraceae bacterium | reverse complement strand
TACAAGTTCCGGAGCTCGCCCCTCCGCAACGTCGCCCTGCAGCCGGCGTTCTTCCACAACGGCGCGTTCACGCGCCTCGAGGACGCGATCCGGCATCACCTTGACGTCCGAAAGTCGGCACTCAACTACAATCCGGTCGCGGCGGGCGTGGATCGCGATCTCGCCTCTCGGCTTGGCCCGATGGAGCCGGTGCTGCAACGCCTCGATCCGTTGTTAGCAACACCCATCAGGTTGCAGCCGGGGGAGTTCGAGGCGCTGGTCGCATTCGTCAGGTTTGGACTGCTGGATGACCGGGCCGGCCCGCAGAACCTGTGCGCGCTGATCCCGAAAAGCGTGCCGAGTGGATACTCGACGATGCAGTTTCAAGCCTGCCGGCAACCAAGGTGAGCCGCAGGTCCGAGCAGTGCTTCGACTTCTGCAACAAGTAAGGTCGGCCGCGAAGCAGCCGCAATCAACTCACTGCTGCTCGTTGATCGACGCGTAGGTCTCCGGGCTAGCCGGGTTTGCGCGCCGCGATCAGAAAATAGCGCCCGCCGGCGCGGTTGAGGCGCGGATCAGCGCCCGATGCGGCCACGAAGCGGCTGTCCGCGAACGCGCGATACATCGAGGCGCGATCAAAGCCGGCCTTTTCCAGCAGTTCCTCGACCGGCAGGTCGTAGTACGTCTCCATGAAGGGCTCGTTGTTGCAACGAATGTCCCAGTCGCGCAGCGAGGCCACGTAGGGATCGAGCTCATTGAACTGCGGTGCGTCGGAGTGAAAGCACAAACCGCCCGGTGCTAACAAGCGCGCGCTCTCAGCGAAAATGCGCGGCACCGCGGCGCGCGAGGTCTCGTGCATCAGGATGCGCGTAAACACGAGATCGAAACTGCCGGACTCGAAGCGCGTCGCCTCGGCATCCTGCTGGTGGAAATGCGCCTCGACGCCGAGCGCGCGGGCGCGCGCGTGCGCATAGCGCAGGCAGGGCGCAGACACATCGATGCCGTGCAACTCGGCTTGCGGATACGCTTCCTTGAACGGCAGCAGGTTGTGCCCGACGGTGCAGCCGAGCTCGAGGATGCGCCGCGGCCAGAAATCCGGATGCCGTTCGCGCAGGAACGCCGCGATGCTGACACCGGGGTCGTCGTTGAGTGCGCCCTGCGAGCCGAGCCGGTTGACGGTCATCTGCCGGTCGAAGAGTGCGCCGGCAGTCACATCGTCCGCGCACTGTTCGCTGTGATAGCTGCCCGGCATGTGATGGATGTCGTGGGCACTGACGTAGCGCGGGATCAGCAATGCGGGATCGAGCGTCAGCGTGCCGGGGCCGTGTGGCAGGTTGTTAGCCTGGTCGATGAGCAGCGCGCGCTGGCGGGCGATGACCTCGCTGCTGACGCGATACGACATCTTCTGCGCATGGGTCCGGAGCGCATACCAACTCCGCTGCTCCGGCTGCTGGCGCATGGCGGCGGCGATGTCCCGGCGCTGTGGCGCGCGCCCGAGCGCCGTGCGCAGCGCCGGCTCGACGCGCGTGGCATAGATCGTGCGCAGCGGCGGCCGCGCCTGCAGCTCGAGGAAGTTGGTCACGCTGCGGCAGAACAACTCGCGCGCGAGTTCGTCCTGCGTTCCTGGCAACAGCATCGCGTGGGGCGTATCGAGGCGTTCGGCGCTCATCTATTGATTATGCATCGCATCCGCGGTGACAGAGACCCCGATTGCTGACTCCTTCGCGGCGCGGGGGCGGTTGCTGCTGCGGTGCGAGATATCCGCCGGTCCATTCCGCTCGAACAACAGCAGCACCAGGTCGCAATGAACGCCCAGATGGCCGCGCGCCTGTTCCCGCCAGGTATACGGCGAGTTTGTTAGCTCGTACCAGCGCGAGCACGGCGCATCGTTCGATGCGGCTCGTTGCCGCTGACCCGAATCACGACATAAGCACGCAAAATTATCAGTTCAGTCGCGGTTCACCGCGTCGCGCTAAGGTGGGTCTCGTCAGCAAAACTGACGGGAGGATCTATGTTAAATGCACTACGAGCCGTTGTTTTGTTAGGAATCCTGGCCCTGAGTGGTTGCGCGTCGCTGTCGCGCAATGAATGCGCCGCCGGCGACTGGTATGGCATCGGCCAGCGGGATGGCGCCAGCGGCCATCCGGAGGAGCGCTTTGCCGATCATGCGGCCGCCTGCGTCAAGCACGGCGTCACCCCGGATCGCGCCCAATGGCTTGAAGGCCGCGAACGCGGTCTGGAGCGTTTCTGCACCGCGCGCCACGCCTTCGATGTCGGCGCCAGCAACAGCAGCTATGCCGGGGTCTGCGCCGGCCCGACCGAGGACGATTTCCTGCACGGCTATCGGCTCGGCAAGGCGCTCGCCGAAGCTCGCTCGCGCCGCGACCACTGGGACCGCGAGATACATCGCCTCAATCACCGGCTGGAGGAGGACAACAAGGAAGACCAGCCCAAGGACCATCCGCGCCTGACAAATTCGGAACGCGTCGAAATCGGGTTTCAGCTCGGGGTCGCCATGATGCGACGCGATGAAGCCGACCGCGATGCCGAGGAGATCAGTCAGTTGAGCGCGCGCCTCTGACAGCCCGGACGCGGCGTCCCTGGCCGCTGTCCGGGCAATCTCCTCGGCCGGCCGTTGCGAATTGGCAACGATTGAGCTACGAGCCCCGATATGGCGTTAGTATGGCGCCGTTCGCGAACAAGAGGGTTGTCAGCCATGAATCGCATAGTCATCTCCACTCTAGTTTTGTTAGCCAGCGCATACTCCGAAATCGTTGCGGCACAAACTGCATCAACATCGGGCGCGCTGGAGGAAGTGACCGTCACCGCGCAACGGCGCGAAGAGTCACTGCAAAGCGTGCCGGTCGCCGTGTCGGCCTTCACGGCCAACCAGCTCGAAGAGCGCCTGGCCACTTCGACGATCGACCTCGTGAAAATGGTCCCGAACCTGTTCGGCCATAACAACACGGGCACCTCGACCGCCAACACCTACTTCCTGCGCGGCCTCGGTTCCACCGAGCAGATCGCGTTGCTGGATCCCGCGGTCTCGACCTACGTCGATGACGTCATCATCCCGCGCCAGAATGCTAACAATTACGCCTTGTTCGACGTCGAGCGCCTCGAGGTGCTGCGCGGCCCGCAGGGCACGACCTTCGGTCGCAACTCCACGGGCGGCGCGATCAACGTGATCACGCGCAAGCCGGGCAATGAATTCGGCGGCTCGGTCAGTGTCGGTGCCGGCAGCTTCGGCAAGAAGCTGTTCCGCGGCACAGTCGACGCGCCGTTCAGCGATACGGTGCTGTCGAAGTTCTCGGGCTTCTACGTCGAAGATGACGGCTACCTGAAGAACGTCGGCAATGGCGAGAGGCTCAATGGCAGCAAGAATGCCGGCGCGCGCGCGGCGTTACGTTTTCCATTTGCTAACGACGTGACCTGGGACGTTGCGGCCGAATACATCGAGGCCGACGGTGTCTACGTGCGCGCCTATCTCGACGACCGCGACTCGATGTTCACGCCGTTCACGACTGGCGGCGGCACCTCGGACATCGTTTCCGACATGATCAACAAGCGCGGTCTGCGCAACACCACCAAGTCGACCAGTGTCACGTCTAATGTCCAATGGCAATGGGGCGGCGCAACGATCGATGCAATCACGGGTTATCGCACCGTCAAGCAGATCTTCGTGCTGGATTTCGGCGACCCGAATCCCGCGGTTGCCGGCGTGCGGACCCGGGCGACGGCGACGCTGCCGCAGTACTTCACCTTCGCGATCAACAATGACGGCAAGTACGACATGTTCTCGCAGGAGTTCAAGGCCAGCGGCGCGTTCAGCGACGACAAGGTCAAGTACGTCGCGGGCATCTACTTCTTCTCGGAAGACAACATCACCAAGGCGGGCCAGGCCACCGGCTCCGGCGCGGTCGGTGTTCCGTTGACGCTGACCTGCAGCACGGGCTTCTTCGGCGAAGGCCCGATTCCCTGCGGCGCCGCGCGCGGCTACTCAAGTTTCCGTGATATGCGCAACAAGACCGACAGCCTGGCGGCCTACGCGCAGTTCGATTGGAAGGTGGCGGATCGCACGACCTTGATCGTCGGCGGCCGCTTCACGGATGAAACCAAGAAACTCAACTTGGTAGCGACGGCGCAGGGCGCGATGACCACGGCCGACCTCGTGGCCGCCGGCGTCGCGACCAAGCTCAAGTCGAGCGAGTTCACGCCCAAGGTTGGCATCAATTTCCAGGCGACCGACGACGTGATGTTCTATGTGAGTGGCACGCGCGGCTTCAAGGCCGGCGGCTGGAACTCGCGCACGGCATACCGGCCCCAGGAGTTTCAGCCGATGCAGCCCGAGAAGACCACGTCCTATGAACTCGGCATGAAGAGCGAATCGCTCAATCGCCGGTTGCGCATCAATGGCAACTTGTATTACGCGACCACCAAGGGCCTGCAGCTCGCGTATTCAACGCCGGGCCCGATCGCCGGCACGACGCTGTCGACGCAGGACAACGCCGGCGACATCAAGACCAGGGGACTCGAGCTTGAGGTCGTGGCGCGATTCAATGACAACTTCGACCTTTACGCTTCGCTGGGTCTGCAGAAGGGCTCATACACGGCGGTCAGCCCGCGTGCTCGTTCGTCGTGCACCAACGGTGGGTCGATCGTCAATGGCGCCTGCGCCAATCCGACGCCGCCGTTGACCACCACCAGCTACACGAACGCGATCGACCTGACCGATGGCCTGTCGCGCTTCCCGGAAAAGACCGGCAATCTGGGTCTGAACTTCCACGTCCCGGTATCAGACCTGGGCGGCAAGATTGCGGCCTCAATGGAATTGCAATTCACGGGACCGTTCTGGACCACCGCGTCGAACGCGGTTCCGAACCTGCAGCTTATCTCCGGCGGCCCGTTCGTGAGCGGTGCTACGGTGCTGAGCACGCGCGCCGACAGCTTCACGCTGCTCAATGCGGGCCTGGTCTATACGTCCAGCAACGATGCCTGGAAAGTGGCGGTGAACTGCAAGAACTGCAGCAACAAGACCTACAAGATCTCGGTGTTCAACGGATTGTTCTTCGGCGATCCGCGCCGTTACGACCTCTCGATCGGCTACAAGTTCTGAGCCTCAGGCCCGCGCCGCATCGGCCGATGCGGCGCGGGTCATTTCTGCGCTGGTAATGCGAACGCCATGATCGCGTCGGACACGTCCGGCGCCATGCGCGGATTGCCGCCAGCGGCGATCACGACGAACTGGCGGCCGTTTGCGGTGTAGGTCATCGGGATGGTCATGCCGGGCGCTGCGAGATCGTGTTGCCACAGTTCCTCGCCGCTGCGCACATCGAGCGCGCGCAGCTTGCCATCGACACTCGCCGCGATGAACACCAGCCCGCCGGCGGTGACCATCGGGCCGCCAATGTTAGGTGAGCCCCACTTGAGGAACGCCGGCGCGGTGATGCCGCGCCATTTCGCCTGACCCAGCGGCACCTGCCAGCGGATGCGGCCGCTGTCCATGTCGATCGCCGTGACGGTGCCGAACGGCGGTGGTGTGCAGGGCACCCCGCCGGGCGTCGTGAATATGCCGAGTTCCGCGCGATAGGGCGTGCCGACGAGATCCTGGGTTTTGGCGCCCGCAGCGGCGCGCGGAATGAGGCGCAGGCGCAGCGCCATGTTCTGGCCCTTGGCGATGACCAGGTTGTTAGCAGGGTCGAAGGCGACGCCACCCCAGTTGCCGCCGCCGAACGGGAACACCAGCGAGCCGCGCTCGCTGGGCGGCGTGAACGGCCCTTCGTAGCGCAGCTTGCGGAACTCGTCGCGGCACCAGGCGCGATCCCAGGGGGTGACGCCCCAGAGATCATCTTCTGTTAGCTTCTGGCGCGCCCAGGCTTGCGGCAGGTCGGGCATCGGTTGCGTGGCCGCCGACCGCTCGCCCGGAATATCGGAGGCCGCCACCTGGCGCTCCGGGATCGGAAACACGGGCTTCCCGGTCAGCCGGTCGAATACGAACATGCGGCCGAGCTTGGTCTGCTGGATCGCGACCGGCAGCTGCTGCCCGCCGTGCCGGATCGTGACCAGCAGCGGATGCCCAGGCAGGTCGAAGTCGAAAAGATCGTGGTGCGTCGCCTGGAAGTTCCACACCGGCTTGCCGGTGTCGAGCGCGAGCGCGACCGTCGAGTCGGTGAGCGGCAGTGCGAGGTCCTTGCGCGTCACGCCATAGAAATCCGACGACGGACTGGTGGTCGGCACAAACAGCAGGTTGCGCGCCGGGTCGGCGCTCATGGTCGACCAGACATTCGCGGCGCCGGTGCGATGCGCGTGCTCGTCCGGGATCGGCGAGAACGCCCAGCGCAGCTCGCCGCTGCGCACGTCGAAGGCGCGCACGAAGCCGTCGTTGGCATCGACCATCGAATCGCGCGCACTGGTGGCCGAGATCACGAGATCGCCGGCGACGAACGGACCGGTGGTCGCGCCGTGCACCGCGCCCTCGGCGCCGCGGGCGTCGAAATCGCCGTGCGCTGCGTAGCCCGGATGACCGCGCGCCGCGCCGAAGTCGCGGCAGGCCGCGCCGCTGTCGGCGTCGATCGCATAGACGTTGCCGTTGGCATCGCCGGCGAAGACTCTTTTCTCGCAGGCGGTGTTAGGTCTGGGGGCGGTTGACTGCCAGTATGCGACGCTGCGACAGATCGCCGCCTTGCGGGGACCCCTGGCGCCCGAGGCGCTATACATGTCGAACATCCACTTCGGCGCACCGGTCGCGGGGTCGAGTGCAAAAACGCGATTGAGCGGCGTGCAGTAATAGAGCATGCCGTTGGCGTGGATCGGAATCGCTTCGAGCGACGTGGCGCCGCTCGGACTGCCGGCGCTGGCGACATCGCCTGAGCGATGCACCCACGCGAGCTTCAGCTTGCCGACGTTAGCCGTCGTGATCTGGCGCAGCGGCGAGTACTGGCTGCCGCCCGTATCGCCGCCGAAAGTCGGCCAGTCGCCGGGCGACGCGGCCATGGCGGAAGTCGCCATGACCGCGATGCCGAGCAGCGCTGCGTGCCTCATGCGAGGGTCGCAGCCGGGCTGTTACTTCTTCGGTGCTTCCGCCGCAGGCGCATTGTCCGAATTCCAGGTGTCACGGATCAATTTCCACGCACCATCGCGGCGCGCGAGGACCGACGTGAACTTGCCGATCTCGACGATCTTGCCGGCCTGGTCTGTGACGCTGTAAGTACCCCATTCCCAGGCGAGATCGCCGGAGACGCCGACTTCAGTCGGATCCGTGCCCATGTTATTGGTCAGGCCAGCGGATGACATGGTGGCGATTTCCTTGGTGAAGAACTCGAGGATCGCCGCCTGGCCGCGCGCGGCGGGCGCGTTCGGCGGACTGAGGACTGCATCGGCCGCGTACAGCGAGGCGACGCCTGCGGCGTCACCGGCCGACAAGGCCTTGAACCACGCCGGGTTGACCGCGCGCACGGCTGCTTCGTCGGCGGCGGCGTCAGGTTTCGGAGCCGCTGTGGCTGCCGGAGGCGTGGCCGGCGCGCAGGCCGCGAGTGCCAGGCCAGCCGTGGCCCCGAGTAATAGTTGTCGGATGGTAATCATGTTCAGTCCCTGTAGTTGTTAGAGTCTTGGCGCGCTGTAGGCCGCGTTCAAGGATACACCCGAACGCGTCGCGGCGTCCGGCTGCAGTTGCCGGAACCGGCCTCGCAAGGTTTCGCTTGCGGTGCAGGATAAAAAGCGCGAACTTAGCCGAGACGAGCCAGGAGCGAGTGCATGTCCGATGATTTCGAATACGTGGGGTTCTGGATCCGCTTTGCGGCCTCCATGATCGATACGGTCATGGTGTTATGCATTACGACGCCGCTGCTGGCGAAAATATACGGCTTGGGGTACTTCATGGGTGAATCGCCTGGCCTGATCGCGGGCCCCGCCGACTTCGTGATTTCCTGGGTCCTGCCGGCGGTGGCGATCATCGCGTTCTGGCTGGCGCGCCAGGCGACGCCTGGCAAGATGGTGTTCAAGGCGAAGGTCGTGGATGCGAAAAGCGGCGGGCCGCTGACGTTAGGTCAGTCCCTGGTTCGCTACCTGGGGTACTTCGTGTCGACGATCCCGCTCGGTCTTGGCCTTATCTGGGTCGGCATCGATGCAAAAAAACAAGGCTGGCACGATAAAATAGCCGGCACGGTGGTGATCCGTGCGAAACCGCCGGGACCTGAACCGGTACGATTTGAGAAGCAATGAATCATGCGAATCCTGATCCCTGTTGCGGCCGCACTGCTGATCGCGGCTCCGTCTGCCATGGCCATTGAAGAACCGGCCTACGAGGTCATCCGGAAAATCGGCAACGTCGAGGTGCGCGAGTATTCGCCGTACGTCGTTGCCGAAGTCCTGATCAGCGCGGCAGCGCCGGACGCCGGCAATGCCGCCTTCCCGATCCTTGCTGGCTATATCTTCGGCAAGAACAAGGGCCAGAAAAAATTTGCGATGACCGCGCCGGTCACGCAGAGCGCGAAACCGATGAAGCTGAAGATGACTGCGCCGGTCACGCAGAGCGCCGCGCAGGGCGGCTTTGTCGTGCAGTTCGTGCTGCCGCGCGGCGTGACGCTCGAAAGCGCGCCCGAGCCGCTCGATGCGCGGGTCAAGTTACGCGAAGTGCCTGCGCATCCCGTCGCCGTCATTCGCTTTTCGGGCTTCTGGAGCGACGCCAACTACAACAAACATCTCGCCGAGCTGCAGCAGGCGCTGCGGTCGGCTAACGAAACCTGGTCCGGCGAACCGGTGTACGCGCGCTATGACGCGCCGTTCATGCCGTGGTTCCTGCGACGCAATGAAATCTGGCTGGATGTCGGTCGTTAGGTTGTCCGGGAGATCACGGTGATGAAGCTATCCTTACGCTGCCTGATTTCGGGCGCGATGTTGCTGTCAGCAGGGCAATTCGCTACTGCCGCGCAGATCGACCGCGCGTTTTATCGGATCACGGAAGGTCAGGTGCATGTGCGCGAGATCAGGCCGGCAGCTCCCGCGGGCCTGCCGATCGTGATCCTGCACCAGTCACCGGCCTCGTCGCGCGCGATGGAGCCGCTGATGCAGGCGCTGGCCGCAAAACGGCCCGGTGCGCACATCATCGCGCCGGACACGCTCGGCAATGGCGACTCGCCGCCGCCGGCGCCGGAGCAGCCCGAGATTACGTACTTTGCGGACGCGCTGCGGCGCTTGCTGGATGTCATGCGCGTGAAGCAGATCGATCTGTTTGGCGCACACACCGGCGCGCGCATCGCGACCGAGTTCGCGGCGGTGTATCCGGCGCGCGTGCACCGTCTGGTGCTCGATGGCATCGTTGATTATCCCGAGGACCTGCGGCAGAAAATCCTCGCGAATTACGCGCCCGATGTGCGCCCGGACGACTACGGCCGGCAGCTCATCTGGGCCTTCAACTTCACGCGCGATCAGAACATCTATTCGCCGTGGTTCCTGCGCGACACCGAGCATCGCCTCAACGTGTCGATGGCATCGGCCGAGGAACTGCACTGGCGGACCGTCGACATCCTCAAGGCGCTGCGTACCTATCACAAGCCCTACCTCGCCGCGTTCCGCTACGTCGCGCGCGATCGCATTCCGCTCGTGAAGGCGCCGACGCTGATGATCACGGTACCGACCGACGCGCCCACGCTGCGGGCCGGTGCGGCGCAGCTGGTCAAATTGCTGCCCGAAGGCCGTCATCACGAGATCGCGGTCGGGGTCGAGGCCAAGGCCGCGGAGATTGCGGCGTTCCTGCGCTGAAGAACTGCGCCTGCGACCCTGAAAGAAGACGCCCGCATCGTCGCGGGCGTCTTCCGTTCGATAGCTGTTTGCGGCGGTCAGCTAGTACGTGTCGTAGCCGCGGCGGGACAGATTGGTCTCGCAGGCCAAGAAACGCGCCCAGAGCTTGGCCGCGACCGAATTCGGATCCGAAAGCTGGTTGCGCCAGGTGTCCCAGGCCTTGCCATAAGTGGCTGCGTCCTTGGTGCGCCCGACCCAATAAAACGAGGTGAGATTCGGGCTCTGCAAAGGCATCAGCACTTCCGCCCTGTAGCCATTCTTCTCGCCGAACTGCGCGTTGAAGTCCTTCACGATCGGCAGGTATTGCTGAAAGCTGCAGCCGTCATTGAGCTTGAATTCGATGACATCGAGATAATCCGCGCTGGCCACCATTGGCACTGCCAGCAGAATGAGAGCAAGCATCTTCTTCATCTTCTTCTCCTTGGTGTTTCCCGGTCACGTCCCGGGCGACGAGGATTATGCGCTCGACGTGCGGCCCGCGCGAGACTGCAACGACTCGAACAGGATCATTCCCTGCTGTCAGATCCGCCCGTCTACGTTGCCGCCGATTCCGCCAAGTTGCGGCTGGTGTTGTGTAATGTCCTGTCGAACGCCCAACCCGCGGCAGGTGAGGCGCGTGTTCGACCGGTTTTATCGCGCCGATCCTTCCGGATCCATTCCTGCTGCCCGCCGAGGTTGCGAACCAGCAATAGAACCCTCAGCCGGGCTGACCACCAATAGTCTGGCCATTTTCTGCAGATCTCGCGCCAGCGAGACGCCGTCAGAATCCGCAACGTTGCAGCGCGCCGGCCATGCATGTGCGGGTGCGCTGCTCGCGAAACGGGAAGGCGCTGAAGAACTGCGCTTGCGTAAAATCCGGCTCGCGGCTGCGGGCGGATCGCGCCCAGGACTTGGCACGAACATCGTCGCCGCTCAGGTGGCAGGTCGCGGCCGCGATCATCTCGATGAGCACATGCGCGCCCGGCGAACGCGCCGCCTGTACCGCCCATGATGCGGCCTCCCTGAACTCTTCGCGCACCAGGTGCGACAGCGCGCGCACACCTAACATGCCGTAGAGGAAGGGATCGAGCGGGCTGAGCGCCAGCGCCGCATCGACATCCGAGCGGCATTCTTCCGCGGAGCCGAGCAACGCGAGTGTCCAGGCGCGCGAATACCTGGCCTGAGCATAGTTTGGATTGAGTTTGTTAGCACGCTCGAGCCAGGGCAGCGAGCCGTCGAGATCACCGCGCAGCCAGTACGCGCGACCCATGGTGAAATTGCCGAATGGATCCTCGGGATCGCGCTGCCAGCATTGCTCGGCGTAGTGCTGCGCGAGACGCGCCGATGCGGTCGGATCAGAATACTGCAGGAAGGCGTTCTGGAAGTGCGTGAACGACAGACCCGCATAGGCGCGCGCGAATTCCGGCTCCAGGGCGACGGCGCGTTCAAAGTAGGAGGTGGCCGCGGCGTTGTCGGCCTTGTTGAAGCGGTACATGCGCTGCAGGCCGAGGTGATAGGCTGCCCAGGCGTCGAGCTGGACCGGCGCCTGCCATTGTGCGCGGCGCGCCTCGTTGCGCGGGATCTGGTACTCCAGCGCGGCGAGTACAGCGCGGGTAATCTGCGCGCGAATGTCATGGGTTGCATCGACGGTCGCCTGGAACCGTTCGCTCCAGACGATGCGGCGGTCGTCGGTGTCGCACAACTCGACTGATACCGTCATGCCGCGCGGCTGGATCTCGATGCCACCGGACAGGCAGTAACGCACGCCGAGCGCGGTGCGAACCTGTGCAGGATCGGCATCGGCGCCCCGAAAACAAAATGACGACGCGCGCGCGATGACGAACAGCCAGTGCAGGCGCGATAACTCCGTGATCAGGTCCTGGGGCAGCGCTTCGGCGATCACGAAGTGAGTACCGGCATCGCCGAGCAGGCGAAACGGCAGCACGGCGATGCTGGGCCGGGTGGATGGGAGGCGCAGGGCTGGCGTGCCGGCGTCCTCAGGTGCCACGACGGCCGTGATACGCGTGGGCGCGGTTACCGCCACATCGGCCACGAACCGAAAACCGCGGCCGTGCACGGTGCGAATCAATCGTTGCTCGCGGCCGTCATCGCCGAGGGCCTGCCGCGCCGATTTGATGCGGCTCGCGATGGTGGCATCGGTGATGAAGCGGCCGTTCCAGACCTGCTGGACGATTTCTTCCTTGGTCACCATTCGGTCGCGGTTTTCGATCAGGAAGCTGAGCAGCGCAAACACCTGCGGTTCGACCGGAACCTCGGCCCCGCCGGCCCGCAGTTCCGCCCTGCTGGTATCGACTTCAAAGCCGGCAAACGCGTAAATCATGACGTCCGGATGATAGCGCGACTTAATGATTCTCCGGAATTTCTGCAGATTTTCTGCAAGCTTGGCCCGTGCCTTTGTTGTGTAGTGCCGCATGCGCCACCGTCAGGCGTCCGCAAGGAGATTCGCGATGAAACAAGCACGTTCAGACATGCCCACGCGGCTGGAAACAGGCCCCATTTGCATCCAGGGCCAGGACTGGGGCGGATTGAACATCGCACGCATCCGCTTTCCCAAGGGCGCCGATGCAACGCCGCTGCTGCAGGGATTACCTAACAACCTGTGCCAGTGCGAACACTGGGGCACGGTGCTGAAGGGCGCGATCCGCGTTCGATACGCCGACGGCACCGAGGAAGTGGTGCGGGCCGGCGATGTGTATTTCTGGCCGGCGGGGCACACCGTCATCGTCGAAGAGGACTATGAATCGGTGGAATTCAGCCCGGCCGGTCCCATGGGCGAGGTCATCAATCACCTGAAAGGCAAGCTCGGCCTGTGATTTGTTAGCCAGGCGGCCTGGCTGGTGGAATGGCGAGCGCTGAATCGGGGCGGTGCGAGCGGAACACGGGGAACAGCAACTGGGCGAGCCAGTTCTCATGGCCGTGTATCCGGTCATCGAGCAGGCCGAAGGCCGGCGGATATTTCCGGGTGATGACCGCGGTGCCAAACAGCACGTCCCAGAAAAACAGCAGGTTGCCGTAATTGCCGGTGTAATGGCCTATGCCGTCGTCCTGCGACAGGGCGTGGTGCGCGTAGTGCGTCGCCGGCGTCGAGATGGTGCGCTCGAGCAGCCACATCAGCGGATGCAGCGCGGGATACCTGTACAGCTTTTCATCCCAGCGAACATTGGAATGCGCGCCGATGATGACGGTGATCTTGACGATCGTGTACACGACATAGACCCAGCCGAAGCCCAGGTACAGGAGCGCACCGCTCAACCACAGCCCCGGCATCATCGCGTAGTAGAACGCGTTGTTGCGATACACCACGCGCACGCTCATATAGCCGGCCGAGTGATGCGCGCGATGCAGTGGCCACATCACGCTGGTGTGTGACAGCCGGTGCCACAGGTACTGCGTCAGGTCGTCGGCGACCAGCAGCGTTCCTAACATCGCCCACCACGGCCAGTGCGCGAGCAATCCCCGGGACTCGGGAATGAACCGCTCGCAGAGTGCGGTCGCGGCCAGCAACACGCCGGCCTGGACGATGGGGAACATGAACAGGACCGCCACGTCGAGTCGGTTGTCCTCGCGGCCGGCCTCAGGCGGGAACAGGCGATGCCGCCGCCACTCGAGCAGCGCAAAACCCGCGAAAATCGCGGCAATCACAGTGAGCTGGACTTGTTGTGCTGTCATTGCTGCATGGCGCGCGGCCGCTCTGGAGTCACGGGGGGCTATTATAGTGGTTGCGCATCGCTACAACAGCTATCACGACTGGGGGAATTGCTCCAGGCCGGAGAATGCAACATGGAACGCCGGGACTTTTTTTCACTGATGACCGCCGGTGGCGGCATGTTAGGCGCCAGCGCGCTCGGGATTCCCGAAGCGAGGGCCAACTGGGGCATGGTCGCGCCGGGGCCGGTGCCGGGGCATGATTTCGACGGGCGGCTACTGGTCAACAAGGCGCGCGCCTACGAGATCATGGACCGCGAGGGGCTCGACGGCATTGTTGCGCTGAATCCCGTCAACATTTTTTATCTGGGAAATTACCTCAGCTACGAACTGCAGAAGCTGCGCGCGATACCCAGTTTCGCGGTCATGCCGCGCGATGAAAAACAGCCCAGT
>DAIQQI010000294.1:0-4258 GCA_036786925.1 Steroidobacteraceae bacterium | reverse complement strand
CCGTCACGGTCCGATGCGAAGGCAAGCGCGCTCCCGTCAGGGAACCACGTGGGCAGCTCGTCCAGGTACGGCTGGTCGTGCGCCGCCAGCTTGGTCGCCGCTCCCGTCTGCAGGTCGATGATCCAGAGGTGGGCGAAGTGCTGCTTTGGGTTTTTCAAGTCGCCGCTGTTCGCCTGGATGGCCAGGCGCTGGCGGCATTTCGCAAAAAATTTCCGGCGCAGCTTGACGCCGATTCATTTGAAATACTCCCATGAAAAAAACCACCCGCGTCCAGCATCCACCCGCCATCGAACTGCTGCCGGGTAACCGGCCGCTGATCGCGCCGGTACACCAGAGCGTGAAATACGTGTCGGAGAACATTGCCGCCGCCAGCAAGGCAGCGCGCGGCGAGGGCGGTTTTTTCTATGCACGGTCCAGCAATCCCACCAACCGCCAGCTCGAGTTGCTGCTGGCGGAACTGCAGGGGCGTGATGACTGCATCGTAACCTCGTCAGGCGTCAATGCCGTCGTGCAGTCGCTGGTGGCACTCACCTCGGCCGGCGATCACATCCTGTGTTTTTACGAGACCTACAGCCCGACCCGGGCCGCGATACGCCGGCTGCTGGCGCGCTTTGGCGTCACCCACACAATGTTGTCGATCGAGGATGATGCCGGCATCGCCCGGGTGTTAGCTGAAACCAGGACGAAACTGGTGATGTTCGAGAGCCCGACCAATCCGATCATCAAGATTGCCAACCTTGCACACATCGTCGAAGTTGCGCAGCAGCATGGCGCATTGACAGTCATGGACAATACTTTTGCCGGCTTTCACCAGCACGGCGAATTCGCCGTCGACGTTTTCGTTCACAGCCTGACCAAGTACGCCGCCGGCACGGGCGACATGATGGGCGGCGCGATCATTGCCAGCAAGGACGCGCTCCAGCTGATGCGCCAGGATTTGCAATTGTTCGGCGCGTTTCTCGATCCGCAGATCGCGCATCGGATGCTGCAGGGCCTGAAGACCTACTTCGTGCGCTACCGCGAGCAGTGCGCGCGCGCCCGGCAGATTGCCGATTTCCTGGCCGCGCATCCCGCGATCGCGCGTGTGCACTATCCCGGTCTCGAGAGCCATCCGCGTCATGCGCTCGCCCGCAAGCAGATGCAGGACTTTGGCACGATTGTTAGCCTGGACCTGGCGCGCGACGCCGAGTTCGGCCGGCGGTTTGCCGAGAACCTGAAGTTGTTTGCGATCACCGCCAGCCTGGGCTCCACCGAGAGCCTGATCGTGCCGCCACAGATGATCCAACCCAGGGAGTTCACGCCGGAGCAACGTACGCTGTGCGGCATCACGCCGAGTTCCTGTCGCCTGTCGATCGGCCTCGAGGACCCGGACGACCTGATCGCCGATCTGAGCCAGGCGCTGGATCGGGCCGCTGCACCGCGCGAAGCGTGAAGCACTTGGCGAAACGTATTCGCTGCCGTGGACGAGGACCCCTGCGGCGCACACCATCGCTGCTCGAACCCGCCGGGCAAGAACCCATTATGTCGAATCCCGTTGATCCCCGTCCGCAAGCGCAGGCCTCGCCGGCGTTTCGCGGCCAGCTCGTGCTGGCACGCGCGGCGGAAAAGGAAATTCGCAAACTGACCGAGGCGCCGCCCGCCAAACCCAGTGGGTTCACGGCCTTGCTGGAACGTGCCAGCGACGGCCTGGATTCGCTGCCAGCCGACGTCGCCCTGGCCGCTGCGACGCGTGAAGTTCGTGCCACGCTGTACAGCGCGGCGGGTCACGAACGCCAGTGTGAGTTGCTATGGCGCGAAGCGTTGACGACTTCGCTGTTTGCCGCACGCATTGCGCGCGAAAGTGGCCTGTCGGCGGGCGTGGCCTGCTTCGCGGGTCTTTTGCACCGTGTCGGCGAGGCCCTGGCGCTGCAGGCGATCGGCAACGCGGAGCAGGCCGTGAATGCAAAAGTCGACGTGATCAGCCGCAGCCGGATCGTCATGCATGCACAGCGCGGCCTGACCGAGGCGCTGCTACGAACCTGGCAATTGCCGGCAGCCGTCGGCGCCGCGGTCCTCGGATGGCGTCAGATGGGTGAGCTCGGCGTGGTGACCCGCGAAAGCATGGCAGTCTATTTCGGACACTTGTTAGCGGTGGAATCGTTGTACCCGGAATTCTGTACCGCGGGGCTCGCCGATTCACTCGGCGCCGATCTCGGCTTTGATCATGACAAGATTGCAGTCCTGCGTACGCAGGGAGTCACCGCACGCGAGCTGATGCTGGCGCTGGGCTGAGCGGCGCGCGAATCCTGGCACGGGCGACAGGCTACAATCGTCCGATGAGCCCGACCCATCACAGTACCCCCGCCGCGGATGGCTTTCGCATGCCGGGCGAATTCGAGCCGCATTCCGGCTGCTGGATGTTATGGCCGCACCGGCTGGATAACTGGCGCGATGGCGGCCTGCCGGCGCAACGCGCGTTTGCCGCGGTGGCGGCAGCGATCGCCGAATTTGAACCGGTCACGGTCGGCGTCTGCACCGAGCACTACGAATTTGCGCGCGCCCAGCTGCCGGCGTCAGTACGGGTGCTGGAAGTGGCCAGCAACGATGCCTGGATGCGCGATGTCGGACCGACCTGCGTGGTCGATGATCGCGGCGGGGTGCGCGGTATCGACTGGCATTTCAATGCCTGGGGTGGGCTGGCGGGCGGCCTGTATTTTCCCTGGGACCAGGATGACCTGGTGGCGCGCAAGGTGCTCGAAGCCGAGCGCCTCGAGCGCTATCGCGCGCCGATCGTCTGCGAGGGCGGCAGCATCCATGTCGATGGACAGGGCACGCTGCTGGTGACCGAACAATGCCTGCTGCGCGGCAACCGCAATCCTCAGCTGACACAGGCGCAGCTCGAGGTCATCCTGCGCCAGTACCTGGGTGTCAGCACCGTGATCTGGCTCGACGAGGGCGTGTTCAACGATGAAACCGACGGGCACATCGACAACATCGCCTGTTTCGCGAGGCCTGGCGAGGTTGTGCTCGGCTGGACCGACAATCGCCGCGATCCGCAGTACCGGATTTCGCGCGATGCGCTCGAACGACTCAGTGATGCGCGCGATGCGCGTGGCCGCCGCCTCAAGGTGCACAAGCTGCCGATGCCGGGTCCGCTGTACATGAGCCGGGCTGAGGCCGCGGGAATCCTGGCGCGGGCAGGCGCCAAGCCGCGTCATGCGCGCGAGCGGCTGGCCGCCAGCTACGTGAATTTCTACCTCGCCAACGATGCGGTCATTGCGCCACTGCTCGATGCGCGCACCGATGCGGCCGCACTGGCAAAGTTGCGCCGCATCTTCCCGGAGCGGCGCGTCATCGGCGTGGCGACGCGCGAAGTGTTGTTAGGCGGCGGCAACATACACTGCATCACGCAGCAGATTCCGAGTGGTGGCGGCATGGGCGCCAGGAGATTGAAATGAGCCGTAAACGCGTCAGTCGCCGTGGAATTCCAGAAGTATTGCAGGTCGAGCCTGGCAGCAAGCCGAAACTGCGCGACGACCAGGCGGCCCGGGATTTCGGCTGGGATGCCGAACGCTGCGACGCGGCAGCCGCCGAGAATCGCGCCCGCCTGTCGGAGTTGCAGTACAAGATGTTAGTCGATGGCCGCTATGCCTTGCTCGTGGTGCTGCAGGCGATCGACGGTGGCGGCAAGGACAGCACCATCCGCCGCGTGTTCTCGGCATTCAATCCGCAGGGCTGCACCGTGACGTCATTCAAGGCACCGAGCGCCGAGGAATTGCGCCATGACTATCTGTGGCGCGTGCATGCACACGCGCCGCCGCGCGGCGAAATCGGGGTCTTCAACCGCTCGCACTATGAGGACGTGCTGATCGTGCGGGTCAACAACCTGGTGCCGCCCGCCGTCTGGCGCGAGCGCTATGACCAGATCAACCACTTCGAGAGCCTGCTGACGGCCTGCAATACCCGCGTGGTTAAATTGTTCCTGCATATCAGCAAGGACGAACAGAAGCGGCGTTTCGAGGAGCGGATTGCCGACCGTCGCAAGCACTGGAAATTCGCTCCGGCGGATCTCGACAAGCGCCAGCAGTGGGATCAGTACCGTGAGGCCTTTGAAGCGATGCTGGCCCGATGCAGCACCACGGAGGCGCCCTGGTACCTGATTCCGGCGGATCGCAAGGCGTTCCGGGATTTCGCGGTTTCGCAGATCCTGCTGCGCGAGCTGGAACACCTGCCGTTGCGCTGGCCGGCGCCGACCTATGATCCGGGCAAAATCCGCGTG
>DAIQQI010000293.1:0-4258 GCA_036786925.1 Steroidobacteraceae bacterium | reverse complement strand
CGCGACGCTCAGCGCGGACCACAGCCGCGCCAGCAGGACGGAGTTCGTGGCGAGCAATATGGCCGCGAGCTGCAGCACGGTCGGAACCGACGACAGCGCGGCTCCAGCGACCGCGCGCAGCCCGGATGCCGGTGCGGCGCGAGCCTGCTTGCCGAGCGATGCAATGGTCGCCGTGCTGGAAACGAAGCCGCCCAGAAATCCGGTCAGGGGCAGGCCGATGCGCGCTCCGAACACGCGCAACGCCACATAGCCCACGGCGTTGATCAGCAGCACGACCACGGTCAGGCGACCGATCAACTGCGGGTTCAGCGCGCCCCAGCGATCGAGAGTCCGGTCGGGCAGCAGCGGCAAGGCGATCAGCGCGACGGCTGCTAACAAAACAGCGTCCAGGGCTTCGCGCTCGGTCAGGCGGTCGCGCACCAGTTGATGGAGCCAGGAGCGCGATATCAGCAACAGCGCCAGCAGCGCGCCGAAGGCGGCGGCCAGCGCCGGCTGGTCGTTGGCCAGGACGCCGAGCAGGAACGTCAGCACCCAGGAGATCTCGGTCGTGACTCCGGGATCGCCCGGCGATGACCTCAGGTACCCGGCGATCGCGAGCGCAACCACGCCCAGCCCGGCGATAGCTAACAGTATCGGCGATGCAAGGCTGGCGACGACAACGCCGGTGACTGACACGACGGCAAAGGTGCGGATGCCGAAGGCATTGCGGTCCGGGCCCCGGCCCTTGCGCCGCTCGCGCTCCGCGCCGATCAGCAGTCCTACGCCAAGTGCGACCGCGTAACCTGTCAACCTGTTGTCCAGGAATTCAAACATCGACTGCCGCTGATCCTTTGTATGTGGCCGCGAGCACAGTATAGGCGCGCCGGCACGCGGGCCAAGATACGTATACAAGACACGTACAATAGCGGGGTCAATTCACGGACTCGGACTGCATGGCGGCCAAAATCGACTGGGGCTCCCGCGGCGTTGCCAGGCTAACAGACGGGCGCAGCGTCTGCCCCTGGTGCGTGGCCGATCCCATCTACGTGCGCTACCACGATGAGGAGTGGGGCCGGCCGTTGCGCGATGACGCGCAGCTGTTCGAGCTTTTGTGCCTGGAGGGCGCGCAGGCCGGGCTCAGCTGGCTGACAGTACTGCGCAAACGCGAATCCTATCGCCGCGCCTTCGACCATTTCGATGCCGGGAAGATCGCGCGCTACACGGCGCGCAGGAAGCAGCAATTGCTGCAGGATCCGGGCATCGTGCGCAACCGCCTGAAGGTTGATGCCTTCATCGGCAATGCGCGCGCCTATCTTGAAATCCAGGCAAGCGGCTCATTCGCAGAATTGCTCTGGAAGTTCGCGCCACCCGCGCGCCGGCGCGCGCGTCCCCGCAAGCTCGGCGATATCCCGGTGTCAACGCCGCAAAGCGATGCGATGAGCCGCGAACTCAAGCGGCGCGGGTTCAAATTTGTGGGCACGACGATCTGCTACGCCTTCATGCAGGCGTCCGGCATGGTCGATGATCATCTGCAGGGTTGCAGCGCGATCAGGTCAATTATTCGTAGCGATGGTCGCAGGCGCGGCAGTTAGCGGCCTTTTCTTCGGTCCAGAACACATGAGTGACAGTCTTGGACCCATTGGCATTGTAACGCTCGTATACCGAGCTGCGTCCGCTGGCCGACTGGCGCACCATCTGTCCCCAGCTGCTGGCATCGTCGCCGATGTCGACGCCCTGGGACGCCGCGTCTGCTACGGCGCTCGCAACCGTGGTGGTGCTGTCGAGGTGGCTGTAGATGATGTTCAGTTGATCAAAGTCGTGTTTGTTAGGTCTCGTGCTGAGCGTGCTGCCGGCGTTCGCGCCGGTATTCGAGAAGTAGTCCATGCAGCTGTTTTGCGAGCTGCCATCCGTGGACTGATGGTCGAGACCGAACGTATGGGCGACTTCCTGGCACACCACATGCAGTCGCTCGTTTGGGTTGTTGTAGGTGCTGGTGTCGAAGTAGGTGTCGTTCATCTTGGCGCTGCCCTGGGTGATATGGACCCCGCCGGTAATATTGATTGAAGCCAGGCCCAGCCAGCCATTGTTGCCATAGCGGCCATTGCAGACCTGCACGGTGCCCTGGACCATGGAGCAGCGTTTGTTAGAGGTGCCGTTCACGAGAGCGGTCAGCAGCGGCGTGCTGCTTGCGCCAAATGTCCCGGGTGAATTCCAGTCAGATGATGCCTGCGTCAGATGGGGCCGCCAGGTCGCACTCATGTTATTGCCGACCTTGAGGGTGAATTGCGGCGTGGGCCTGGCCCAGTGATAGCCAGCCGAGGAGTGCGTTGCCCAGGCGGTCATGGCGGCGGCGGCGCCCAGTAACGCCAGCCCGGCGATCTGAAAAGTACGAGCCGACAGGGAGAAGGTCTTCATGGCGAGGACTCCTGGAGGAATGTCTCGTTCTTTTACTCCGCGACGTCGCCGAAATCAACTTCCAAGGCTGCGTCGTCAAATAATGTGTTACCGCTGCAGAGTCAGGCCGCTGACATAATGTCGCCGCACGGGCTCCCACCAAGGCGCCCGATACCCTGTTTTGTTAGGTGCTATTGCGCCTGGGTGATAAGGTAGTCGACGCCCATCTTGATGAGCGCGTCGTCGAGGTCGATGCGGCCGCCCTTAGCCGGCATCACGCCGGCCTTGCCGGTGTAACCCTTGATCGCATGATCGTAGAGTGTGGCCTTGCCCTGGGCGATGCGCGGACCCCAGGCGCCGCGGTCACCGGTCTTGGGTGCGCCGCCGATGCCCTGCCCGTGGCAGGTGGTGCACGCGGCCTTATAGAGGCTCAGGCCGTCTTTCGGCACTTCCATCACGACGCTGACAGCGTCCGGATTTTTCTCAACAATGGTCAGCGCGCTGTTGTCCTGTCCCGCGACAGCGACCCGCGCCAGCGGCTCGATGTTTTGCTCGACACTCGCGATGTATTTGGCATCCTGCAGCACGTGCTCGGCCTGGTTATTGCGGCCGATGGCCCTCGCCACGCCCATCAGGACCAGGGCAATGGCCACAAGGACGCCGATGACGAGGCTGAACACATTGAAAAACTGCGAATCTTGCTTGCTCACGGGGGTTCTCGGGCGTGCTTCGATTGGGAACCGGCATTATAGCCAAATGCTCCAAGAAACATGTGTATGCGCCAATTCTTAAAGATCGGAGGGCTGCTTTGTGGACTGACGCTGGTCCTGGCGGGCCCGGCGGGCAGCGTTCTGGCGGCGCCCGAGACGGTCATTACGCCTGCTGCGCCGCCGCTGGAGGTGGTCGAGGTCACCGGGGAGCGCGCCGGACCCGGACTCTGGAAGGTCGCCAAAGGGGCCAATACGGTTTTCATCCTCGGGACTTTCAGTCCGCTGCCGCGCCGGATGACCTGGCGCTCGCGGCAGGTGGAATCGGTGCTCGATCGCGCCAGCCAGGTCATCCCGTACCGGCCCGACCTCGACGCGAGCATCGGCCCGATCAAGGCGTTCAAGATGTACCGGCAGTGGCGGCGGCTGCGCCGCAATCCGGACGATGCGACTCTGCAGCAGGTCCTGGCGCCCGAGCTGTTCGCACGTTTCGAAACGCTGCGCAACAAATACGCGCCCGGCGACACCGGCATGCTTGAGCTGCGCCCCTTGTTAGCCGCGAACGAATTGTCGCAGGCTGCGATCAAGAGCGTGGGCCTGAAAACCGACAATAACGTGGCCGATGCGGTGTTGAAAATCGCCAAAAAGCGCAAGGTCGCGATCGTCAAATTGCGCCAGAGAGTCGAGGATCCGCAGGGAGTGCTCGCCGATCTGGGCAACATAGACGCCGCTACCGAGCGCGCCTGCCTTGCGGCGACGCTTGCGCGGCTTGATGCGGATGTCAGCACATTGCGCGACCGCGCCACCGCCTGGGCGATCGGCGATGTCGAGAAACTGCGCTCGCAGACCGCCGACCAGCAGCGCGCGTCCTGCATGGCGGCGCTCACCAGTGCACCGCGGATCAACGAGATCACCGCCGAGTTCGACAAGCAGTGGCTGGCGGCCGTCATCAACGCAGCCGACAACCAGCAGGTCACGCTCGCCATCTCGCCGATTGGCCGGTTGCTGCAGAAGGACGGTGTGTTAGCTCAGCTGGCCGCGCGCGGCTACCAGGTCACGGCGCCGTAACGCGCGTCGGCCTATTGCATCACTTCATCGGAATGGCGCGCCCGACAAGATTCGAACTTGTGACCCCTGCCTTCGGAGGGCAGTACTCTATCCAGCTGAGCTACGGGCGC
>DAIQQI010000292.1:0-4266 GCA_036786925.1 Steroidobacteraceae bacterium | reverse complement strand
GTTAGCTGGCGGCCTGCATGCGGGTAATGTGGCGGAGGCGATCGGCACCGTGCGGCCCTGGGGCGTCGATGTGTCCAGCGGCGTTGAAGATGCGCCGGGCGTGAAATCGCCACAGAAGATTTTTGAGTTTGTCCGGGCCGCTCGCGCGGCCTTCAAGGAGTTGCCGGGATGAGTGCTGAACTGTTAGCCAGTGAAATTGCGGGCCAGTTGCCGGATGCGCGCGGGCGCTTTGGTCCTTTTGGCGGCCGTTACGTGCCAGAGACCCTGATTCCGGCGCTGGAACGTCTTGAGGCCGGCATGAAGGAATATCTGCCGCGCGCGGATTTTCAGCAGGCGCTCAACGACCAGCTCGCCAACTGGGTTGGCCGGCCCACCGCGCTGACGCCGGCGCCGCGCATGGGTGCTGCCTGGGGCGCGCAGGTGTGGCTCAAGCGCGAGGATCTTGCGCACACCGGTGCGCACAAGATCAACAACGCGATCGGGCAGGCCCTGCTGGCGCAGCGCCTCGGCGCGCGCCGCATAGTCGCGGAAACCGGCGCGGGTCAGCACGGTGTGGCGACCGCGGCTGCCTGCGCGCGTCTCGGCATGCCATGCACCGTGTACATGGGTGTCATCGACACCGAGCGCCAGTCGCCCAACGTCGACCGCATGAAATTGCTGGGTGCGAACGTGGTGCCGGTGACCGGTGGCGATCAGACGCTGCGCGCTGCGATCGACGAAGCCCTGCGCGACTGGGTCTCGGATCCCACGCACACCTATTATCTGTTAGGTTCCGCGGTTGGCCCGCACCCATACCCGCTGCTGGTGCGCAACCTGCAGTCGATCATCGGCCGCGAAGCGCGGGCGCAGTTCAAGTCCGCAACCGGCGGGCTGCCGGATGTGGTCATCGCCTGCGTCGGCGGCGGCTCCAATTCGATCGGCATGTTCTATCCCTTCGTGCCTGACACGGCGGTGCAGTTGTTAGGCATCGAGGCGGGCGGGCACGGTTCCGGTCTCGGGCAGAATTCGGCGACCATTTCCTACGGCCGTCCCGGCGTGCTGCAGGGCAGCTATTCGCTGCTGTTGCAGGATGCCGAGGGACAAATCCAGGAAACGCACTCGATTTCCGCGGGCCTCGACTATCCGGGCATCGGCCCGGAGCATTCGCTGCTGAGTCAGGTGGGCCGCGTGCGTTACGAGAGCGCATCGGACGACGAAACGCTCGATGCGGTCGAGGAGTGCTGCCGGCTGGAAGGCATTATTCCTGCGCTGGAAACTGCGCACGCGCTGGTCGGCGCGCGCCGTTGGGCCAAGGCGCATCCGGGCAAGCGGATTCTGATCTGTCTTTCCGGCCGTGGTGACAAGGACATGCCAACGCTGCAGAAAACCCTGATTCCACGCATGGCTGCCAAAACCGGCAAGGCAGGTTGAAATGACGCCTGCCGAGCAGATTTCCGCGGCGATTCGCGCTGCTAACAAGCAAGGCCCGGCCATCGTGGCCTTCCTGACCGCAGGCTACCCGTCAGCCGCGAAATTCCGCGAGCACCTGACCGCGGTTGCGTCCGGCGCGGACGTGGTGGAAATCGGCGTGCCGTTCACGGACCCGATGGCGGACGGTGTCACGATCCAGCGCTCGAGCGAAGCGGCGCTGAAGCAGGGCGTGACGTTGCGCTGGATCCTGAAGGAGTTGACCGCCATGCAGCGTCCGGCAACGCCGCTGGTGCTGATGAGCTACCTCAACCCACTGTTAGCTTATGGCCTCGATGCGCTGGCCCGCGATGCCGCGGCCGCCGGCGTCAGCGGTTTCATCGTCCCGGACCTGCCGTTCGATGAAGGCGAAGACTTTCGCAAGGCGCTCAGCGCCACGGGCCTGGCGTTGATCCAGATGGTGACTCCGGTGACGACTCCTGCGCGGCTTGCGCAGGTCGCGGCCGCCAGCCAGGGGTTCCTGTACGCCGTAACCATGACCGGCACGACCGGCAAGTCTGCGGAGCTGCCGCCCGAGGCGGCCGATTACCTGCGACGCGCGCGCGCCGCGGCCAGGGTGCCGTTGTGTGCCGGATTTGGCATTCGCTCGCGGGAGCAGGTTGCAACGCTGCGGCCGTTAGCCGACGGCGTCATTGTCGGTTCGGCGCTGGTTGAAGTGCTCGAGCGGGGCGAAGATCCGGCCGCCTGGCTGCGCGCGCTGCGCGTCGCAGCGCCCGGCTGATGCCACAATCAACCCGGGTGCCGATGGGGCTGGCACTGTTGTTAGCTTTCCTGTCGATGATGAGCCCCTTCGCGATCGACACCTGCCTGCCCTCGTTTCGCGCGATCCAGCGGGCGTTCGATGTCAGTGCGCTCAGCGTGCAACAGCTGCTGACGCTCTACATGCTGCCCTATGCCGTGATGTCGCTGGTCTACGGACCGCTGTCCGACGCGCTCGGACGCCGCAAGGTCGTGTTGCTGGGTGTCAGCGGGTTCACTCTGGCCTCGCTGGCCTGCACCTTTGCGCCGAATTTCGCGACGCTGCTGGTGTTTCGCGCCGCGCAAGGCATGACCGGCGGCGCAGGCATGGCGGTGTCGCGCGCCGTGATCCGCGATCTGTATGACGGCCCGGCGGCACAGCGCATGATGAGCGTAGTCACCATGCTGTTCACCTTTGCGCCCGCGGTCGCGCCAGTGATCGGTGGCTGGATCCAGACCGTGGCCGACTGGCGAGCAGTGTTCGGTTTCCTGACTCTGTTAGGGCTCGCGATCCTCTGGGCCTGCCATACGATGCTGGTCGAGTCGCATCCCGTGGAAAAGCGCCTGGCGTTTCATCCGGTGGCGCTGTTCACCGCGGCCTGGGATGTCGCTGTCCACCGCGAGTTCCAATGGCTCGCATTTGCCAATGCTTTCACCCATGGCGCGATGATGATCATTATTGGCGCGGCGCCGGTCATCGTGCTCGATCACTGGCACCTGCGGGAGACCCAGTTCATCTGGCTGTTCCTGCCGCTGGTTGGCGGCTTCATGCTGGGCGCATTCATGTCCGGGCGCATGGCCGGGCGCTACACATCGAAGAAGCAGCTGCGTATCGGTCTGACGGTCAGCCTGGGCGGCGCGCTGCTGGCGGCTGTCATGCACGCGGCCATGGAATCTCCGCCGATCCTTGCGCAACAGCTGCTGCTGGCAATCTGCGCAATCGGCGTGCAAATCTCCGGCCCGGCGCTTACGCTGCGGATGTTGGACCTGTTTCCCGATACCCGCGGTTCGGTGTCATCCGTGCAGGTATTCATGTCGCTGTTGTTAGGTGCGTTTGCGATGGGCGTCGTCGCGCCGTTGATCAGTCATCATTTGTTGTGGATCAAGCTATGGATGCTGGTGTCTTTTGCCCTCGCGTGGATACTGTGGCGCGCCGCTGAGCGACATGTCGCGCGTTAGCTCCATCCACCATGTCAATTACCTGGTTCGCGATCTCGGCGAGGCAGCGGCGCGTTTTGCCAGCGAACTCGGGCTGGAATTCGAGCCGGAACAGGCTTTGCGCGAGCGCGGGGTCCTGACGCGACGCGCCCGGCTCGGCGCCACCTGGCTGGTACTCGTCCAACCGCTCGATCTTGCGAACCCGATAGGCCAGCGCCTCACCCGCCACGGCGAAGGCGTGTTCCTGCTGTCGTTTGCGGTCGCTGATCTCGAAGCGGCGCTGGCGTCGGGCCTGGCGCTGGGACCGGAACGTCGCGGCCTCGATGGCTGGCGGGTCGCGGACCTGACCGGGCTGTCTGGCGAGACCACCGTCCTGCAGTTATGCGAGGACCAAGACCGTTAGCACGGCGGCAGGCAGCCGCTTTCTGCGCAGCCTGACACTTGACCCGATCCCCCGTCTGTACCGACAAGCCGCCGCCCGTAGGCGTCATGACAAACAGGGGAGAGACAAGAATGAACACGATCAAACGAGGCCGAATCCTGCGCGACACCAGCCTGGGGGAGGGGCTCATCTTCGTCGATGGGCAGCAGTACCCGTTCCGCTTGGAGTCCATCTGGAAATCGGAATTCGCGCCGAAGGTGAACGCCGCCATTGACGCCGAATTCGACGACCAGGGCCGCCTGATCGCAGTACGCTCGGCCGCGAGCCAGGCCGTAGCAGGTGAACAGGCCGCACAGGCATTGGGCGCTGCGCAGGACGCGGCCAAGAAGCTCGCCGCTGATTTCCAGGCCAAGGGCCTCCCGGTCGTCGCGGAATACGCACAAAAAATTGGCTACCCCACGCTCGGTGCACTGGCGGCCGTTCTGCTCATCCCCGCCGCGCGTCTGGCGCTCGTCTCCCGC
>DAIQQI010000291.1:0-4268 GCA_036786925.1 Steroidobacteraceae bacterium | reverse complement strand
CGCACGATGAATCCTCGGCCGAAGGCCCTGACGCACCGGACCCAACCGCATGGCATCTGCACGGGCAACTGCACCGGCATCTGCCACGCGCGCGCTGCATCCTGCACACGCACATGCCCCATGCGACGGCACTCAGTTGCCTCAAGGACTTTGAATTCCTGATGCTGGACCAAAACGCCTGCCGCTATCACCGGCGCATTGCCTACGACCGCAACTTCGACGGCATGGCGCTCAACGCATCGGAAGGCGCGCGCGTGGCCGGCCTGCTCGGCGACGACAAGAGCGTGCTGATGATGGGCAATCATGGCGTGCTGGTGACAGGCGCCTCGGTAGCCGAGGCGTTTGATGATCTCTATTACTTCGAGCGCGCCGCGAAGGTGCAAATCCTGGCGCTATCCACCGGTCGGGCGCCAGCGTTGATACCGGACGCCATTGCGGCCAAGACCTGCGCGCAATGGTCTTCTTACCCGAGCGAATTTTCCCGACTGCACTTCGCTGCGTTGAAGGAAATTCTGGACCAGGAAGAACCGAGCTATCGGCAATAACAGCGTCGATCTGGACATTTAGGTTGGCAGCGAGGGCCTGCTATTGGATTTGTGTGCCTGCACTACTCCGGCGAATGCGCCACACACCCAGAAACAGGAAACCCCGCCGAAGCGGGGTCTCGAGATCGTCAGATTTGCTAACGCTCAGGCTAAGCGTTTGCGCCGCGCGAAGCCGACGCCGGCCAGACCCAAGCCTAGCAAACCGAGCGTGGTGGGTTCAGGCACATTCGTGTCTCTGGTGGTAATGGTGAGCCGAGATACATAAGCGTGGTTCTGGCCATATACGGGAATGTTGTCGGTCGCATACACGGCTATCAGGTTGGTGCCCGATACCAGCAGCGAAGTAACATCCAACGGCCCGAAATTACCGGCCGAGCCATTGACGTCGTTTAGCACTCTCGTGCCGTTAATAAAGATGTCCGCATCATCGTCGACACCTCCTGAGAGGAGGCCTGAGATAACAGGATCCGAAAGAGTGAACGTCTGCCTGAACCATGTGGAGCCAGTCGCGGAAAATTGTCCGTCGTACCAGATACAATCTGTTCCGGCCTGGCAGGCCGGTATGACTACGGTGGCATTTCTCCAAGCGCTTGTATCAAAAGCTGCATTGGTGTTCCAGCCGGCTGCCGGAGCAGCATTTGTTGTGAGCCACGTCGCATTCGTGTCGACGTTTATTACAGCGGCGGTGCTTGCAATGGATGCTGTAGCCAGCGCGCATGCAAGAAAGCTTCGTAGCGCTGTCCTAATAATGATTCGGGTTTGCATATCTGTCACTCCACCTTGACCGTGTTAGTCGTTCCAGTCTGATAAATCGGACTAATGCCAAGCCCACAGCGTAGTGGCCTCAGACATTTCGACCGCTCCTACGCAAGACGATGTGCAGATATCGTGCCAATAAATGAATATCGCTTTAGATCAAAGAGTTACGGAAATTCGACAATTCTGGGACCCTTGAAGTGTAAGGTTTTCCGACAAGCGCACTTATCGAACAGTGGCTCGCGCTTGCTTCCCGTCGCAGCCGGTCGCGTTTTTGCTCTGCCGCAGGCACCGCTTGGAGTCGCCAAGGGAACATGCGTTGGCGTGCAATACGGCAGGTTTACGAAATTAACAACGTAGATTGGCCAAGTCCCGACCATCACGGGATAGGCGGCTGCCAACTTGAAAAAAATCCCCGGCACGGAGCCGGGGATTTTTTCATTCAGCAGTGCCTCGCCGCGCGCCGGCATGGATCACTGCAGTGCGAGTTCCTTGTCGAGCACGTATTGCTTGACCGTCTCACGCTTGACGCCGTCCATCTTCATCGCATCCGCGGTGGCCTGAGAGGCCATGACCTCCTGAAATTTCGCCAGATCGGTAACATTGAACATGACCGCTACCTCGTTAGCCTTGCTCACCGTGTAGCGCACCGGACTCTGCGCCGTCTCGCTCTTGAACAGATCCGCGTGGGTCCGGAAGGCCTCTTCCCACTTGGCCGCATCATTGACGCGTGCGGTGATGACCACACTGCGAGTCTGCGGCGGCGTCGAGTCTGTGTTCCAGATGTCGCGCACGATCATCCACTTGCCATCCTTCTTGGCATAGACCGTCACGTACTTGCCGGTGTCGACCGTTGCTCCCGACTTGTCGGTAATGGAGAAGGCGCTCCACTCCCAGGACATGTCCGCGCCGATACCGAATTCCGGCGCGTCGCCAGGTTTGTTAGACAGTCCCGCTGCCTGCATCGCGGCGATGTCCTTGGCCACCGCGTCCTTGATCGCGGCCCGGCCACGCACAGGCGGAATGCCCGGAATGCTGAGCACCGCGTCCTCGGCGTACAGCGCCGCCACGCCATCGGCATCACCGGCGTTATAGGCCTTGAACCAGGCCGGATTTACTGCACGCACGGCGGCGTCGTCGGCCGGGGTCGGGCCCGGCTTGGCGCAGCCAGCCAGCGCGACCAGCGCCGCGGCCACGACGAGTTTGCTTCTGAGAGTGAGCATAGTGAGGTCCTCTTGTGGGTTGTTATTTCGCCGGCCCAGGCGACGGCGATATGAGATGCTAATCCTCGCGCTGGCCTCGTGTCACTTGACGCCGTGCATCAAGCGTTGGATCAACGGCGCGATCAGGAACAGCACGGCGCCAGAGCCCATCAGGGCCCAGAAGCCGAAGGTGTAACCCGACAGCGCTGAGCTTGTGGTCATTCCAGCGTCGCCGCTGACCACGCTGGCGAAGATGCCCGAGAGATTGTTGCCGATGCCGGTGGAGAGGAACCAGCCGCCCATGCCGAGGCCAACCAGGCGTACCGGGGCCAGCTTGGTCACCATCGACAGGCCGATCGGCGACAAACAAAGCTCGCCGACCACTTGAATGACGTAGACGGCGAACAAGGTCCAGAACGGAATCTTGCCCGCGTCGCTGACCAGGCTCGACAACGCGAACATCAGCAACAGGAATGCCAGGCCATTGAAAAGCAATCCGAGGCCGAACTTGCGGGGAATCGACGGGTTCAGATTGCGCTTCGCCAGCCATAACCAGATCCAGGCGGCGACGGGCGCAAGCACGATGACTGCCAGCGCCGATACTGACTGAAACCAGGCGGTTGGGAAGACGAAGCCACCGACGACCCGGTTGACAATCTGGTCGGCGAGAAACGTAAACGAGTTGCCGGCCTGTTCGTAGAACATCCAGAACAAAATGTTGAAGGCGAAGATGATCAGCATCGCAATGGTCTTGTCGCGCGCAACTGCGCCATCGCGGATGCCCTCGATCAGCAGCATCGCGGCCAGACCGACGAACAATGCTGTTAGCACGTACTGCAGCGCTTGTGCGCCGAGCGCCAGCAGCGCGTAGACCAGCGGGATCACGCACAGTGCGCCGATCGCCACATAGGCCACCCTTGCGCGGCCCGGCGCTTCCGCCGGCGGCCTGCCGATGCCCTGCAATTGGCGCCGGCCGAAGTAGAACCACACCAGGCTGATCAACATGCCGACGCCGGCTGCGCCAAACACGTACGCGTATGCGGGTGCGGCCTCGGTACCGAACAGCGAGCTCGCCAGCCAGCCCGTGATGATCGGCGCAATGAACGCGCCCATGTTGATGCCCATGTAGAAGATCGTGAAGCCCGAGTCGCGGCGCTCATCGGCGGTCGAGTAGAGCTTGCCGACCATGGTCGAGATGTTAGGCTTGAACATGCCGTTGCCGACAATGATCGTCGCGAGACCGAACTTGAACAGCATCGGGTCCGGCAACATGATCATGAACAGCCCGGCGGCCATGAACACAGCCCCGATCAGGATCGCGCGTTGGTAGCCGATGATCTTGTCGGCGATGTAGCCGCCGAAGATCGCACCGGCATATACCAGCGCGAGATAGGAGCCGTAGGTGAGATTGGCGTCGGCTTGGCCGGACTGATTGCCACCGTAGAATTGCGCGACAATGTAGAGCACCAGGGCCCAGCGGATGCCGTAGAACGCGAAGCGCTCCCAGAATTCCGACATGAACAACATCCAGAGCGGGCCAGGGTGGCCCATAACCTGCCTGAACTCAGGCGTCGGGCCCCGGCCTGGCGCATTCGTGGCTCCGCTCATGCGGTGTCTCCGGGTGGCGTTAGAAAAAGTCTGTTACGTGTAACTGCTGGGCGCGGCTGTGTCAAAGCCAGTAGCGTTCGGCTGAAAATGGTAGCGGGGGCGGGATTTGAACCTGCGACCTTCGGGTTATGAGCCCGCAAGACCGACTATTCCCACG
>DAIQQI010000290.1:0-4269 GCA_036786925.1 Steroidobacteraceae bacterium | reverse complement strand
GACACGGACGGTGCGTCCGGCGTCCAGGTCTGTTGCAAGAGGGTCTTGCCGTCAATCACCGGCCCGAACGACACCCGTGCGCCGACGCCGGGTATCGCGCCCGACGTTAGCTTTTCATAGCAGGCGTACAGATCACCTGTCGGCACCTTCTGCAGGCCGGCCACATCGCCGGGCTGCAGCTTGAAATACGCAAACACCTGGGCCGCGGCCGCGTCCGCGGCTTCGGCCGGCAGCACCTCCAGGCTCGAACCGCTCATGACGATGGCCTTGCGAAACAGCCCTTTGGCTGCCGGCATGGCGAGTATCGCGCTCACCTTGCCGCCGCCGCCCGATTCGCCGAAAATCGTGACGTTAGCCGGGTCGCCGCCAAAGGCCGCGATGTTAGCCTGCACCCAGCGCAGTGCCGCGACCAGGTCGAGCAGACTCGCATTGCCGGAGCTTGCGAAGCGCGCATCGGCCCCTTTGGCGACATGGGTGAAACCGAAAATATTCAGCCGGTGATTGACATTGACGACGACCACATCGCCTTTCTTGGCGAGATTGTGGCCGTCGTACATGGGGATGTTGCCGGAGCCGCGTTCGTAGCCGCCGCCGTGAAACCAGACCATGACTGGCCGCGGCGCTGATTGCCCGGACACGGGCGCCCAGACGTTGAGATTGAGGCAGTCTTCGCTGGCGGTTTCGGGATCGATCCATTCTGGATAGGGATAGATGCCCTTGACGCGCAAGACCTGCGGGCTCTGGTGCCCGTAGGCGGTTGCATCGCGGATTCCGCGCCATTTGGCAACAGATTGCGGCGGCAGAAAACGATTCGCGCCGCCGGTCGGGGCGCCGTAGGGAATCCCGAGGTAGGTTGCAATGTCGTCGACCATTTGGCCGCGCAATTGTCCGTGGGTCGTGCGCACCGGGGCGAGGGCGGTCTCCGCTGTAGCGGATCCGGCCGACATTGCCGCCAACGCCGCGGACAACTGGATCATGGTGCGGCGGGAGATATCAGTATTCATGAAACGACTCCTACGGGCGGCGTGGTTAGGTTGCTAACGAAAATGCGGCATGACGTCGCGTGCGAAATGGCTGGTCTGCCTGACCATGGCTTCCTGCCTGGGTCCATGCTGGGCGACCGGCGAGCCACCTAACAGGTAGACATGATCGAGGCCCATGTCCAGCAATTCCCGCAGGCGGGTGCGGCATTTCTGTGGCGGACCGCAGATCGAAAACCAGTCGACGAATTCGTCATCGATCATCGCCAGGTGCGAACCGGTATTCTGCGAATGCCGTTTCATGTCGTAGTCGGTTTTCATTTTCTCGGCGATCGGCCGCAACTTCGGCGGCAGGTGTTCCACCGGCGAATCCTTCATGCCGGCAAAATGCGCGACCATGCCGGCGATCATGCGGCCGAGATTGATGGCCTTTTGCTCGTCCGGATCGCAGACCAGGTTGACGTAGGCGCCAATCGACAGGCTGTTGCGATCGCGGCCGGTTTCCCTGAGGCGCTGCAGTGCCGTGTCCATGGCCCAGCGCACCCGTTCAGGTGCGCTGCCGACCGCGAAGCTGATGCGATCGCCGACCTCGACCGCCATGGCGATGGTCTTGGGGCCCGTGCAGGCGATATCGATCGGAAACGGCTGCACCGGCAGCGAATCGAGCCAGCGCAGGCGCGACGGCGTGCCATTGCGATCGATGGTTTCGCCGCGGATGTAGGCGCGCATTCTTTCGATGAAGGTGCGCAGCTGGGCAGTCGTGCCGTTAGGCAGGCCGATATGGGCGGCGGACGAGTCGCCGCGGCCAATGCCGCAGATGGCCCGACCTTTCGATTCGACCTGAAGCGTTCCCATCATGGTGGCGGTGACCGAGACGTCGCGCGTGATGGGGTTGGTGACGCCGGTGCCGATCTTGATCCGGCGGGTCGTCTGCGCGGCCAGCGTAAATTGGCTGAACGGATCGGGTCCCAGGCACTGCGTGTCGGGCGACAACAGGTAATCGAAGCCCATGTCTTCGAGCTCGCGCGCGAGGCGCGCCGTGTAGCCCGGCGAGCCTTCCATCACGACACCGAACTCCACCATGCCCGTCATCTTCATCCCACTATCGTACGCGCCCACCCCGTTGCGGTTGCCAGCGGCCGCTGTTCTGACCCGCGCCGTGGCCGCCGCAGGGTGGCCATGATTTCCTGATTGCGTTCTCGTACAGCACGCGACGCTTGGCTGATCACGTGTTGCCCAAAGTACCGGTGCGGCAATGGGTAATCACCGTCGCCAAGTGCCTGCGCTACTTTCTGCATCGCGCCGCAACCCGAATGTCCGGACGCCGACGTCGATATCGGTACTGGATACACTAACCGGTTGATGGAGTCACCTACCTGCGCTTGCGCTTGCGCGGGTGCGTGCGCGTCATTCGCGCCAGCTCATCCTCGCCAAGCGGGGCCTTGTGCTTCACACGGAAACTGTCGGCCCATTCACGGTTGAAATCACGCTGGAAACGCCAGTTCACCGCGACCGTGACGAGCATCGCCAACAGTGCACCCAGACTCGCCAGCGCCATGTCCCGGTGCGCGTCCCAGACGTCGCCCTGGGTGCCGAGATAGGCTTGGCCAAGGCCGCCTCCGAACAATTCAGCCACCAGCCATTCGAGCAGCTCGAAGATCATTGAAGTCGACATCGTCAGGTCGAGCGGCAGGAAGTACCCCCAGAATCCGCGCACGTCGGCCACGCGCAGGAAAATCTCGCGTATCGGATAGGCGAGCAGCAGTCCGTAGGCGAAGTGAACCAGACGATCGAAGTGATTGCGCTCCCAGCCCATGACACTGTTAAGAGTCGCGCCGGTGAGATCCTGGTACCACTGGTCATAAGGAACTTCCGCATAGCTGTAGTGCGCGCCTACCTGGTGCAGGAACATGAAGACGAAAATGAGCGTGTAGGAGACGCGCGAGAACAGTAACTTGCGATGAAAGGCAGCCAGAAAGGCCACACCTGCGAAGACCAGCGAATTCTCGGTCCACCAGACGTCGCGATGCTGCGGTTCGACTGCCAGGATCAACCACCAGACCGCGAAGATCAGGCCCAGGATGACGAGATACTTCCGGTGCGGGATTGTCACGCCGATACTCTAGCTGATCGCTCACGGATTCGATAAACAGAGTGCGGATGACAATGCTGCGTCACGACCACGCCGTCGGTTGAACCGCGCCGGCATCGGCAACATCACGACACCGAACTCAACCAGGCCCGTCATCTTCATCCCATTATCGTACGCGCCCACCCCGTTGCGGTTGCCAGCGGCCGCTGTTCTGACCCGCGCCGTGGCCGCCGCGGGGTGGCGCGGTGCGACGCTGCGGCGGCTTGCCGTGCGCGCCATGGCCATGCCGCTGGGCGCGCGGATCGGTGTTAGCTTCACCGCGCGGCCGCATCGGGGCCGTGGGGACCTGCTCATAAGCCGGCGCCGCCTGCAGCGTGATGCTCTGGCGCATGGTGCGTTCGATGTCGCGCAGCAGGCCGTTTTCATCTGGTGCTACCAAAGAGACCGCAAGACCGCTGCGTCCCGCGCGAGCCGTGCGGCCGATGCGATGCACATAGTCCTCGGGGACGTTAGGCAGCTCGTAATTGACGACCACTGGCAGCTCGCGGATATCGAGGCCGCGTGAGGCGACTTCAGTTGCCACCAGCGCGGTGATTTTCGAGTCCTTGAAGTCAGCCAGGGCTTTCATGCGGGCCGACTGGCTCTTGTTGCCATGAATTGCGGCCGACTTGATGCCCGCATGCTCCAATTGCTCGGAGAGGCGGTTGGCGCCGTGTTTGGTGCGCGCAAACACCAGTGCCTGCGTCCACGGGCCTTCATCGGTGGTGCCGGTGCGGAACAGGTGTACCAGCAAGTGACGCTTCTGGTCCTTGACGACCCGGAACGCGAGCTGCTCGACCCGCTCGGCGGTCTTATTGCGCGAAGCCACTTCGACCGACAACGGGTCGCGCAGCATTGTGGCCGCCAGGCCGCGGATTTCGTCGGAATAAGTGGCCGAGAACATCAGGTTCTGCCGCTGCTTTGGCAGCATCTTGATGATGCGGCGGATATCGCGGATGAAACCCATGTCGAGCATGCGATCGGCTTCGTCGAGCACGAAGTGCTTGACGTCGGACAAGGTGCCGAAGCCGCGCTCCAGCAGATCCAGCAAACGACCGGGCGTGGCAATGAGGATGTCCATGCCGGTACGCAGGCCGTCAATCTGCGGGTTTTCGCCGACGCCGCCGTAGATGACCTTGGCCCGCAGTGGCTGGTGGG
>DAIQQI010000289.1:0-4273 GCA_036786925.1 Steroidobacteraceae bacterium | reverse complement strand
AATTCCGGCGGCCCGCTGTTCAACATGAGCGGCGAGGTGGTCGGCATCAATTCGCAGATCTACTCGCAAAGCGGCGGCTACATGGGCCTGTCGTTTGCCATTCCGATCGACATTGCTAACAGCGTGCGCGACCAGCTGGTCAAGAACGGCCGCGTGCGCCGTGGACGCATCGGCATTGGCATCACGGACGTGACGGCGCAGTTTGCCGAGAGTTTCGGCCTCGACCGTCCGCGCGGCGCGCTGGTCGGCTCGGTCGAAGCCGACGGTCCGGCCGCCAAGGCCGGCATCAAGGAAGGCGACATCATTCTGTCGGTGAACGGCCGTGCAATCGAACGTTCCAACGAGCTGCCGGTGGTGGTTTCCGGGATCATGCCTGGAACCAAGGCCAGCATTGACGTGTGGCGCGAGCGCGCCAGCAAGTCCATTGCGGTGACCGTTGGCGAGGTGCCGGAGCGTGGCGCACAAACCGCCGGCCGTTCAGTGCCGGGCGATGCCGCCGGCGAGCCGGACCGGTTTGGCCTGGCAATGCGCGAGCTGACGCCCGAGGAACAACGACAGGCTGAGACCGCCGGCTCGCTGCTGATCGAGGAGGTCAGCGGCCCTGCGGCCGCAGCCAATCTGCAGCAGGGCGACATTTTGTTAGGTGTCAACAATCGCCGCATCCGCAGCATCAAGGAATGGCGCGAATTGAGTCGCGCGGCCAAGGGCTCGGTGGCGCTGCTGATACAGCGCGAGGGCAACCAGTTTTACGTGTCGGTCAGGCCCGGCTAGCCTGCAGCTGCCTGAAGCCGGCGCGCGCCCAGTAAAATGACAGCGCGGCGAGCGGCGCGGCGAGGGCCGCAACCACGGCGACGCCGTCGCCGATGCGTTGCTCGTCATGCAGCCAGTAGTCCGATACCAGCGCGGCGGCGGTCGAACCGAAGCCGATGCCGGTCAGGTTCAGCACCATCAGGTACATGGCCGAGGCGCGCGCCCGGTACTCGTTAGGCGTGGCGAGCTGGATGGCTGCCGAGGTGGCCGCGAACGGGAAGCTGCTAAGGAACAGCATCGGGCCTAACAGCCAGAGCATCGTGGCGCTGTCGGCGCTGCGAAAGGTCCAGATGGCGATGGGCCACAACAGCAGCGCGCTCAGGATAGCGACCCGCAACTCGGCGTCGCTTTGGCCCAGCCGTCGCCAGCGGTCGGCGAGGGCGCCGCCTGACAGCACGCCGGTGGCGCCGAAAATCATCATCAGCGGTCCATAGGTCGCTGCGACTTCGCCCGCCGTGAACTTGTGCACGCGCATCAGGTGCGCCGGCGTCCAGAACGCGGCTGCGTTAAACAGCATCGTCAGCAGCGAAACACCCACTGTGATGCCGACATAGAACCGCGCATGGCCCGGCGCGAATACGAAATCCAGCACGGCGCGGAATCTCGGGCTGCGGGCCGCAACGCCGAGGCGCCTCGGTTCGGGCACGCTCAGCACCCACAGCGCGACCAGGAGTCCGGGCGGACCCACCAGCAGGAAGGCCGCCTGCCAGGACCGCACCGTACCTAACAGAGGCAGATCCAGGGTTGGCGCTGCGGCGATTTTCTGCAGCAGCAGGCCCGTGATCATGATGGCGGTGCCAATGCCGATGTACACGCCCATGGTGAAAAGCCCGAGCGCGCGGCCGCGCTTGTGCGGCGGAAAATAATCCGCCAGCATCGAATAGGCCGATGGCGCCAGTGCTGCTTCGCCCACGCCGACGCCGACGCGCGCCAGGAACAGGCTGCCGAAACCCGCGGCGCGGCCGCAGAGCGCCGTCATCAGGCTCCACAGCGCCACGCCGCCCGCGATGACGTTGCGTCGATTGCTGGTGTCGGCCCAGTGACCGACCGGCCAGATACCTAACACGGTGAAGCAGATCGCGAAGGCGAGGCCATGCAACAGGCTGACCTGGAAGTCGTTCAGGCCGAGATCCGCCTTGATCGGGCCGACCAGCATCGACAGGATCTGCCGGTCGACATAGGACAGCACGTAGGCGCACATCAGCACCACGACCGCGTACCAGGCCAGCCTGGGCGCGGGCCATTCGTTGCCGGTCGTGGACTCGCTGGCTGCCACGGTCAGTAGTTGACGCGCTTGCCGAGCGGCTGGCCGTAGGGCTGCAGCGCGGGCGGCAGCACCGGGCGGTGCGCCGGTTCCCAGGTGAATGGCTTCTTCTCGGTGGCAAATATATTCACCAGCGGGCCGCCGATGGTGCGCACGAACAGGTTGTAGCCGGTGTCGGTGCCGGACGGGCCGTGATAGACATGCTCACGCCACCAGCAGTAACCGCCCGGACCCATGCGGCCGAGATCGGCCCACACGTAGTCGCCCTCCAGCGCATAGATTTCCTCCACCATCGGATGGGTCCACTGCGGCTTCGACATGTTAGGTGGAACGCGATGCGGCGGCGAACAGTACAGGAAACTCACTTCGCCGGTGTACGGGTCGGTGCGCAGGGGCTTGATCGCGACGCCCTTCGAAAGCTGCGGATCGACCAGGCCCGCGTCCCAATCCATCGCCAGCGGGTTGACGTATTCAACCAGCAGTTTCGGATCGAAACTGTTAGCCAGGCCGCTGGTCCGCAGGCGTGGCTCGCCATAGAAGAGATTGAGGAGAATCGCGCCCGCCGTGCTGCGCGCTGAGCGGCGCGCATAACCGGCCGGCAGGAAGCCGTAGCTGTGCCGTTCATACACGCGGCCGTTGATTTCAAGGCTGCCGTCCAGCACCAGGAATTCCTCGTGCGCATCCAGCACCTCCGCGCCGCTGCGTCCCCAGCCGGCGGGATAGCGGACGATGCAACTCGAGCTGCCATCGGCATCGTCGATGCTCAGGACCTTGTGCGTCACGTCGTTGCGGGCGCCGCCGTACAGGCCGGGCGACCAGGGAATCATCTGGGCTTGTATGAAACAGGTGTGCGGGCGAGCCATGCGTTGTTTTTAGAGGCATTTGTCGGCTGGGTCAACTTCCCCGCTGGAAAAATGTCCTTGCGTCTGTGGTACTGCAGACGCAAGATAATTTCTCGATCAGTCCATTCTGGGGTAACTCATGCCGGCTCGGCTGGACGCAACGGATATTGCAATCCTGGATGTGCTGTTGCGCATCGTGACTCACGGCGTCGAGTCCAGTCAGCGCTTGCCGCTGGAACTGACCCGGGATATGCCGGTGGGTGGCGAAGCTTGAGCGTGTGGCTGGATCATGTTGGCTACGTTGGTGCTGACCTGGCCGAGTTGGTCCGCAGTGCCAGGCGCCTCGGGTTGATGGCTACCGAACCCGAGGCCCTGCTGGCCAGGAGCCGCGCCACCGGGAAAGTGGACTCACTGCAGCAGCAGAGTTGCCATGTGGTCATGCCGGCGAGCTACCTCGAGCTGACAGCGGTCACGAGCGAAGATCCCGCGCATCATCTGGCCGCATGGCGCTCGCGTGGCACCGGTGCGCATATCCTCGCGTTAGGTGCGGTTGACCTCGAGGGCGTGTGGCAGCAATGCGCAGTGGCCGGACTGCGGCCGACGGCTATAGCGCGGGCCAGCCGCCCGATCCGCTACGGCGCTACCCACGGAGATGCGGAATTCGACTGGTTCATGCTGCCGGCGACGGTGTTTTCGGCGTCGTTGTTATGCGTGGTTCGCAACCGTACGCCGTCACTCGTGTATCAGGTCGACGTCATGGAACATCCGCTGCGGCCCATTGCACTGGCGGAAGTGGCCATCATCGTTAGCAATCCGGCGCGTACGCTGGCCAGGCAATTGAGCTGGCTGGGTGAGGCAGATCTGGTTCAGGAGGATGGCTGCGAGATTCCATTGCAGGTGGGCCGCCTGTCATTGCTCACCGCAGCGGCCGCCGGCATGCGCTGGGGCGAACGGTTTGCAGGTCCCCGCTGGGCGGAGGGCGGCCTGGCCGCCGTGGTCCTGCGCGTCGCTGATCTGGCGCTGGCGCAGAGATACCTGCAATCGGCCGGCGTTGCGGTAACCCGGGTCGGCGACGAGTTGCGTATCCGCAGTCACGACGCAAACGGAGCGGTGCTGGCGCTGCGCGGCTGAGGGCCGCGCCTCGTGTATCCTTGGGCGCAATCATGATGCAGGAACGCTACGATCCGGCCGCTGTCGAGCAGGCCGCGCGCGACTATTGGAACAACCACGGCAGCTTCGACGCCAAAGAGGTGCCGGGGCAGGACAAGTTCTATTGCCTGTCGATGTTTCCCTATCCGTCCGGCCGGCTGCACATGGGCCATGTCCGCAACTACACCATTGGCGACGTGCTGACACA
>DAIQQI010000288.1:0-4283 GCA_036786925.1 Steroidobacteraceae bacterium | reverse complement strand
GCCACCACAGCCCACATCGAGCACGCGGGCGCCGCGCAGCGTGCTGCGCGCCTGCATGTAGGCCGCGCGCACCGGGTTGAGGGCGTGCAGCGGTTTGAATTCGCCGGCGGCATCCCAGAAGCGGTGCGCGAGCCGGTCGAACTTGCCGATTTCCGCCGGATCGTGCTGCTGGGCAGTGTTCATGACGCGCTCCGGCATGCCGCAATCGGGCTGTGCAGGACAGGCCCGAAAACTGCCCGGGGAGGCTCAATCAGCGCCACCCAACGAGCGTCAGAAATCAAGTCGAAGGCGAGCATTTTTCAGGCCGTAATTCCGCTTTGTGAAGGGCGCTGGCGTGGTAAAATTCCACTTCTATTTTAGCGTTGATTTCGCCCTGCCAGAATGACTCAATTCGCCCGTGAAGTACTGACCGTAAACCTCGAAGACGAGATGCGGCAGTCCTACCTAGACTATGCCATGAGTGTGATCGTTGGGCGTGCCCTTCCGGACGTCCGCGATGGCCTCAAGCCCGTGCATCGGCGCGTCTTGTTCGCGATGCGCGAGCTTGGCAACGAGTACAACAAGTCCTACAAGAAGTCCGCGCGCATCGTCGGTGACGTGATCGGCAAGTACCACCCGCACGGCGATACCGCGGTCTATGACGCCATCGTGCGCATGGCACAGCCATTTTCGATGCGCTACCTGCTGGTCGACGGGCAGGGCAATTTTGGGTCGGTCGATGGCGACGCACCGGCGGCCATGCGTTACACCGAAGTGCGCATGTCAAAGATCGCCGGCGAACTGCTGGCCGACCTCGACAAGGAAACGGTCAATTTCGTTCCCAATTACGACGAGTCGCTGTCCGAGCCGACCGTCCTGCCGTCCAGGATCCCCAATCTGCTGGTCAACGGCTCCTCGGGTATTGCGGTTGGCATGGCGACCAACATCCCGCCGCACAACCTCACGGAAATCGTCAACGCCTGCCTGGCGGTGATCGAACAGCCGGACATCAGTCTCGCCGGACTGATGCAACATGTGCCGGGCCCCGATTTTCCGACCGCGGGCATCATCAATGGCGCCCAGGAAATTGCGCAGGCTTACAGGACCGGCCGCGGCCGCCTGTCGATGCGCGCCCGCTGCACGATCGAAGACAACGCCAAGGGCGATCGCCAGACCATCATTGTCACCGAGCTGCCGTATCAGGTTAACAAGGCGCGGCTGCTGGAGCGCATCGCCGACCTGGTGCGCGACAAACTGATCGAGGGCATCGGCTCCGATGGCTTGCGTGACGAGTCCGACAAGGACGGCATGCGGGTCGTCATCGAAGTGCGCCGCGGCGAAAACGCTGAGGTGCTGCTCAACAAACTCTACGCGTTGACGCCGCTCGAGACGGTTTTCGGCATCAACATGGTGGCGCTGGTCGATGGCCAGCCGCGATTGCTCGGGCTCAAGGAAATGCTGGAGGCATTTCTGCGGCACCGGCGCGAGGTGGTCACGCGGCGCACGATTTACGATCTGGCGCGGGCGCGCGAGCGCGCACATATTCTCGAAGGCCTGGCGATTGCGCTGGCTAACATCGACGAGGTCATCGCGCTCATCAAGGCATCGCCCGCGGCGCCCGAGGCGAAGCTCGCGTTGATGGGCCGCAGCTGGCCGTCCGGCGCGGTGCCCGAAATGGTCCAGCGCGCGGGCGGCATCGTCACGCGCCCTGACGGTCTCGCGGCCGAGCTGGGATTGCAGCATGACGGCGTGGGCTACCGCATGTCCGAGGCTCAGGCGCAGGCGATCCTGGAGATGCGCCTGCAGCGCCTCACCGGCCTCGAGCAGGACAAGATTCTCGCCGAGTTCCGTGAATTGTTAGCCGAGATCGTCGATCTCACCGACATTCTCGCGCGTCCCGAGCGGCTGACGCAGGTGGTGCGCGATGAACTGCTGGCGGTGCGCGAGATGTACGGCGACAAGCGGCGCACCGAAATCAGCCTCGAGCACATCAACCTCGCAACCGAGGACCTGATCGAGCCGCAGGACGTGGTTGTGACGATTTCCCATTCGGGCTACGCGAAGTCGCAGCCGTTGACCGAGTACCAGGTGCAGCGTCGCGGCGGCCGCGGCAAGGCCGCCACGTCCGTCAAGGACGAGGATTTCATCGACAAGCTGTTCATTGCGCACACGCACGACTGGCTGCTGTGCTTTTCGAATCGCGGCAAGGTCTACTGGCTGCGCGTGTTCGAACTGCCGCAGGCGGGCCGCAATGCGCGCGGCAAGCCGCTCGTCAACCTGATGCCGCTGGAAGACGGTGAAAAAATCACCGCGGTCCTGCCTATCAAGCAGTACGACGATCAGCACTTCGTGTTCATGGCGACGCGCCATGGCATCGTCAAGAAGACACCTTTGTCGGCCTATTCGCGTCCCAGGCCGTCCGGCATCATCGCGGTGGACTTGCGCGATGGCGATCAGCTGGTCGGCGTGGCGCTCACCGATGGCCAGCGCGACATCCTGCTGTGCGCGAGCAATGGCAAGGCAATCCGCTTCCGGGAATCCGAGGTGCGGGCGATGGGTCGCGACGCGACTGGCGTGCGCGGCATCCGCCTCGGCGACAACGGCGACGCCAATGTCGACGACACAGGGATAATGCCCATCGTCCCGAGCGGCGCGGTGTTGATTTCCCTGGTGGTGGTCGGCGAAGGCCTGATTCTGACGGCCTCGGAAAACGGTTACGGCAAGCTCACGCCGCTGGATGATTTTCCGCTGCAGGGCCGTGGCGGGCAGGGCGTGATCGCGCTGCAAAAGTCCGAGCGTAACGGCGCGATGGTGGCAGCCTTGCAGGTGGAACTGGCGCAGGAACTCATGCTCATCAGTTCCTCGGGCACGCTGGTGCGCACGCCGGTTGCGGATATTTCCATTGTCGGTCGCAACACCCAGGGCGTACGCCTGATTCGTCTCGATGAAGGCGAGCGGCTCGCGGGCGTGGAGAGTCTGGATGCGCTCGCGGCCGATGACATGCCAGCAAGTGGTGTCGGTCCTGCTGACGAGCTGGCGGGCGAAAAGTAATGCGATTCGGTTTTCTTGAGGAGTCACGTGCGCGTATTTAATTTCGCGGCTGGACCGGCAACCCTGCCGCTCGCCGTCCTGGAGCAGGCCCGCGCGGAAATGACCGACTGGCAGGGCTCGGGCATGTCGGTGATGGAAGTCAGTCACCGCAGCAAGGCATTTGTCGCGGTCGCGGAGCGGGCGGACGCCGATCTGCGCGAGTTGTTAGCGGTGCCGCCGAACTACAAGGTCCTGTTCCTGCAGGGCGGCGCCACCGGGCAGTTCGCGGCCATCCCGATGAACCTCGCGGCGCCTGGCGCTGCGGTGGACTATGTGCACACCGGCCAGTGGTCCGCCAAGGGCATCGCGGAAGCGAAAAAATACTGCCAGGTGCGCGTGTGTGGCGACCAGGCCGCGAGCAATTACACCACCGTGCCGGCCGCAACAGACATCCGCCCGCAGGCCGGCGCCGCCTACCTGCACTACACGCCAAACGAAACCATCGGTGGCGTGGAATTTCCATACGTGCCGGAAACCGGCGGCGTACCGCTGGTCGCCGACATGTCGTCCACGATCCTGTCGCGACCGGTCGAGGTCGCGAAGTTCGGCCTGATCTATGCCGGCGCGCAGAAAAACATCGGCCCGTCGGGCCTGGTAGTGGTCATTGTGCGCGACGATCTCATCGGCAAGGCGCGTCCCGACACGCCGTCGGTGTGGAATTACGCGGCGATGGCCAAAGACGCCTCGATGCTCAACACGCCGCCGACCTTCGGCCTTTACTTCGCCGGGCTGGTCTTCGCCTGGCTGAAGGCGCAGGGCGGCCTGAGCGCGATGGCCGCGCGCAACGGACGCAAGGCCGGCAAGCTGTACGCCGCGATCGACAACTCGGGCTGGTACAAGAACCCGGTGGCGAAAGACTGCCGCTCCTGGATGAATGTCCCGTTTACGCTGCCGGATGCCAGCCTGGACAAGACTTTCCTCGCCGAAGCTAACAAAGCGGGGCTCGCGAACCTTGAAGGGCATCGCTCGGTCGGGGGCATGCGCGCCAGCATCTACAACGCGATGCCCGAAGAGGGTGTCGATGCCCTGATCACGTTCATGCAGGAGTTCCAGCGCCGCCATGGTTGAGTCGAACAGCCGTTTCCGCATCCAGACCCTGAACAATATTTCGGTGCGCGGGCTCGAGCGCCTGCCGCGCGAGCGTTTTGAAGTTGCCTCGGAGCTGGCGCGACCGGATGCGATCCTGGTGCGCTCGGCCGACATGCACAAGCTGA
>DAIQQI010000287.1:0-4293 GCA_036786925.1 Steroidobacteraceae bacterium | reverse complement strand
CGAGCGCTGCCGCACCGCCGTCCCGCGCGGCGCGCCCGGCGAGTTGCAGGTAGACGCCCTGATGGCGCGCTTCCGCTTCCTGCAACTGCGCGTACAGCGCCGCGACCGGCGCCGGCAGCACCTGCCGCAGGCCCTGGAAGCGCTCGCAGGAGCGCGCCTCGATGAACGCGCCTAACAAAAACAGGTCGAGACGCCGCTCGGGCTCGGGAATGCGCACCAGCCGGCGCAGCCCCTCGCCGTAGCGACTCGGCTGCAGCCGCCGGAACGGCAGCCCGAGCGTGCGCCGCAGCCGGTCCACCTGCTCGAAATGCCGCAGTTCTTCCCGCGCCAGGCGCGCCAGCACCGTGCAGGCCTCGTGATCTTCCGGGTATGCGAACATCAGTGCCAGCGCGGTGGAAGCCGCCTTCTTTTCGCAATTGGCGTGATCGAGCAGCAGTTCGTCCAGGTGCTGCGTCGCGATTTCAAACCAGCGCGGCGGCGTCGGCACCGCCAGCAGATCGGTCATGCCGCCAGCTCGCAATCGGGCATCGCGTCGCGGATGTCGCCGATGATGTTGGCCACCAGCTCGGCGTTCGCGTAGCGATCCGCCGGATTCTTGGCTAACAGGCGATCGATGATGTGCTGCAGATCGGACAAGGCCTCGGGCAGCCTGGGAACCGGTTCCTTGGCATGCTTGAAGATCACGGCCATGGGATTTTCCGCATCGAAGGGTTTGGCGCCGGTCAGCATTTCGTAGAGGATCACGCCCAGCGCATACAGGTCGGTGCGCAGGTCGATCGGCTTGCCGTGCCCCTGCTCCGGGCTCATGTAGTGCGGCGTGCCGAAGATCAGCCCCTTGTCGGTAATTTCCATTTCGAGGCCGGCGTGCTTGGCCAGCCCGAAATCGATGAGCGCGATCGAATCGTCGTCGCGCAGCAGGATGTTCCCGGGCTTCAGGTCGCGATGCAGGATGCCGGCGGCGTGGATCGCACCCAGCGCGCTGGCGATCGCCTGCGCGTAATCGAGCGACTGGTGCAGCGTCAGGCCCTTGCGCATGCGGCGGCGCAGGTCACCATGCGGAAAGTACTCCATCACCAGGTAGGCGTAATTGTCGGCGACGCCGAGATCCAGCACGCGCACGACGTTCGGATGGCGGATGCTGCGCACGATCTCGTATTCCTGGATGAAGCGCGTGAATGACTGGTCGACACCGTCCTCGCGCCGCGCGTCGCGCGACACCTTGAGCACCACCAGGATCCCGGCCTGCACGCTCTCCGCGAGGTACAGGTCCGACACCGAGCCGCTCGCGATCTTGCGCACGCGCCGGTAACCCTTGACGTAGGCGCCGCCGAAAGTCTGGTTTTCGCGCGCCTCGGGCGCGCTGCGCCAGTCGGCCTGCACGTTTTCCTGCTGGCGATGCGCGGCCAGCACCTGGTTGACCAGCAGCTCGTGGTTGATCTTGTCCGCGGCGATCACCGCGAATGCGCCGGCGGCGCGCGCCTGCTCCGCGAGCGGTCCAGTCGCGTCCGGCGCCATGAAGATGACCGGCGCGGAGCCATCGCGACTGCAGAAGTCCTTCAGCCACTCGAGGCCGTCGCCGCTCGCCCAGCTGTGATCGAGCAGCACGGCGCTGTAGCCCTGCGCCAGGAAGGCCATGTGCAGCGGCCCGCGCTGCGTGGGGTTGTGGGCCACGATGTCAAGGTCGGGAATATCGCAGCTCAGATGGTGACGGACCAGGGCGCGAAAGCGCGGGTTGTTGTCGATCACCAGCAGCCGCATGTCAGGAGGCGCCGCGCGGCACGACCCGCAGGCTTACGCCGCGGCGCCGCGTCTTCGCGGCATCGGAGCGCTCCGCCTGCAGCCGCTGCAGATACTCAGGGGTCACATCGCCGGTCACGTATTCGCCCGAGAAGCAGGACGTGTCGAACTCGCTGATCTTGGCATTGTCGTGCTGGCAGGCCAGCACCAGGTCCTCGAGATCCTGGTAGATCAGCCAGTCCGCGCCGATGGCCGCACAGACCTCATCATGCGTCTTGCCCGCCGCAACCAGTTCACTGGCCGCCGGCATGTCGATGCCATAGACATTGGGAAACCGCACCGCCGGAGCCGCGGAGGCGAAGAACACCTGGCGCGCGCCGGCTTCACGCGCGAGTTCAATGATCTGCGCCGACGTGGTGCCGCGCACGATCGAGTCGTCCACCAGCAGCACGTTCTTGCCGCGGAATTCCAGATCGATGGCGTTCAGCTTGGAGCGCACCGATTTCTGGCGCTGCTCCTGCCCGGGCATGATGAAGGTACGGCCGATATAACGGTTCTTGATGAAGCCTTCGCGGTACTTGATACCTAACAACTGCGCCAGCTGCAGCGCCGCGGTGCGGCTGGTGTCCGGGATCGGGATCACGACATCGATGTTGTGCTGCGGCCGCTCGCGGCGGATCTTCTCGGCGAGCCGGTCGCCCATGCGCATGCGGGCGCGTTGCACGGAGATGTTGTCGATGATCGAATCCGGTCGCGCGAAGTAGACATACTCGAACACGCAGGGCGTGTGGCGCACGGTCGCCACGGTCTGCGCGGAAAACAGCCGCCCGAGCTCATCGATGAACACGGCCTCGCCGGGCGCGATGTCGCGCTCCAGCTTGAAGCCCAGCAGGTCGAGCGCCACCGATTCGGAGGCCAGCATGTATTCGCGGCCCTTGCTGGTTTCGCGCGCGCCCAGCACCAGCGGCCGGATGCCAAAGGGATCGCGAAAACCTAACACGCCATGGCCGATGACCATGGCCACGACCGCGTAGCCGCCGCGGCAGCGGCGATTGAGCGCGGTGACCGCGGCGAACACGTCCGCGGGCGTGATGCGCGGCGTGCCGATGCGCTGCAGTTCCGAGGCCAGCACGTTCAGCAGCACCTCGGAATCGGAATTCGTATTGAGGTGCCGGCGCTCTTCGCGCGTGATGACTTCCGCCAGCTCGCGCGCGTTGGTCAGGTTGCCGTTATGCCCGAGACAGATGCCGTAGGGCGCGTTCACGTAGAACGGTTGCGATTCCGCGGCCGAGTCGCAGCCCGCGGTCGGGTAGCGCACATGGCCGATGCCGACATTGCCGCGCAGTTCCAGCATCGCATCCTGGCTGAAGACATCGCGCACCAGGCCCGCGCCCTTGTGCTGGTACAGCTCGCCATCCTGCGAAGTCATGATGCCGGCGGCATCCTGGCCGCGATGCTGCAGGCCGAGCAGCGCATCGTAGATGCGTTGATTGACGGGACTCGTGCCGACCATGCCAACGATTCCACACATATTGCAGGTCCTGCTGTCTGTTAGCTAACTGGCCACTCGTGGCAGGCGTTCGCCCACCAGGCCACCCACGAACGACGCCACATTCTGCGCGTACGGAATAAGTTTCGACTTGCTCCACCAGGCCTCGCCGTCGAGGCCCGACCGCTGCGCCAGCAGCACCAGCACCCCGATGATCAGAATGCCGCGCAACGCGCCGAACAGGAAACCCAGAAACCGGTCCAGGCCGCTGAACATGGAGGTGCGAACGATCTGCCCGACCACCGCGGTGATCACGGTGCCGATCAGCATCACGCCGAGGAACATCAGGCCGCGCGCCGCCCACATCTGCACTGGCGGCTTGGAGAGCGCGCCGGTTCCCAGGTACGGCACCAGCGCATCGGCGAAGTGCCAGGCCGCCCACAGCGCGATCAACAGGGTCAGCAGCGTCAAGACTTCGCGCAACAGTCCGCGAAACACACCCAACAAGGCGGATAACACAACGATTCCGATGATGGTGTAGTCGATCGGGGTCATTCGGCGACTGCTCCCGGAAGTCCTGCCTCAGAAACGACGCGAATTGTACTCAAACTGGCCTCACTGATTCGGGACAATGGCCACATCTTTGCCAGCGGCTCGCAGCGCCTTGAAATAGGCCGAAGCGGCCTGCCGGTCGCCCATCGGACCGACGCGCACCCGAAACAGCTCGCGCGCGCCGCGCTGCACCGGCGATACATAAGCGGGATAGCCGTCCGCCTTGAGTTCGCGGGCCAGGCGCTCCGCGCTGACTTTCAAGGCGAAGCTGCCGAGCTGAACGACCCAGGGACCGTTGGCGACCGGTTTGGGCAGCTTGGCCGACGCTGGAGCCGACGCTGGGGCCGCCGCAGGGGCCGGGACCACCGCAGGAGCTGCCGTGCCTGCCATCGGACTCTCGGGCGCTGGCGCCCCCTCAGGCGCCGCAGCAGGCACGGGTGTCGCGTTTGCCGCCGACGCCGGGCCGGGCGGCTGCATCAGCGCGCCGGATGGACTGCCGGCGGGCGGCGGCGCGG
>DAIQQI010000286.1:1638-4297 GCA_036786925.1 Steroidobacteraceae bacterium | reverse complement strand
CCGTCGCGGCACAAACCAGATGCCTCCCATTGGCAGTCACTTGGTCGATGCCGCTGGCGCAGCGATGCTGAGCAGCTGGATCACTGGCATGAATGCCAGCTGCAATTAGTAGATCAGGCGACAATGGCAGCCAGGCGCGCGAGCGTCGCGTCCCGGCCTAACAACTCGAGCGTCTGGTCGATCGGCGGCGACACCGTGCTGCCGCTGACTGCTACCCTGAGTGGTTGCGCCACTTTGCCGAGTGCCAGACCTCTTGCGGTGGCGAAGGCCGTCAGCGCGTCGTGGATCTGAGCCTTGGTCCATTCCGTAAGATCGGTCAGGCTGGCATGAAACTCCTGCAGCATCGCGCGCGCCTCGGGCGTCAGATGCTTCGCCGCAGCAGCAGGATCCATCTCCACCTGCGGCAGGAACAGGAAACGGCTGTTCTTGGCCATTTCGACCAGGGTCTTACTGCGCTCGCGCTGCGCTTCGACCACGGCTGACAGGCGCGCGTCATTCGGCGCCTCGACCCCGATGCGCTTTAGATAGGTCTGCAGGCGGGTCGCCAGATCGCGCACATCGGCACGCATCATGTGCTGCTGGTTGAGCCACTGGAGTTTTTCCGGATTGAACGCCGACGCCGACTTGCCGATGCGGTCGATATCGAAGTGCTCGATCATTTCCGCACGCGTGAACACTTCCTGGTCACCATGCGACCAGCCGAGACGTACCAGGAAATTGAGTAGCGCATCCGGCAGATAGCCCTGCTCTTCGTAGGCCAGCACGCTCACGGCGCCATGGCGCTTCGAAAGTTTCGTACCATCCGGCCCGAGGATCATCGACGCGTGGGCGTACACCGGCGGCGTCGCACCTAACGCGCGCAGCATGTTGATCTGCCGCGGTGTGTTGTTGAGGTGATCATCGCCGCGAATCACGTGCGTGACGCCCATGTCCATGTCATCGACGACCACGCAAAAATTGTAGGTCGGCGTACCGTCCGAGCGCGCGATGATCAGGTCATCGAGCTCCGTGTTAGCAAAACGCACCGCGCCATGCACGCGGTCCTCGACAATGACCTCGCCATCGAGTGGATTCTCGAAGCGCACGACTGGCTGTATGCCCGCGGGCGGCGCGCCGGTGCGGTTCCGGCAGCGACCGTCGTAGCGCGGCTTTTCCTTGCGCGCCATCTGCGCTGCGCGCATCGCATCAAGTTCTTCCTTGCTGCAATAGCAGTGGTAGGCCTGGCCCTGCACCAGCATCCCGGCGATGACTTCCTTGTAACGGTCGAAGCGCTTCGTCTGGTAGTACGGCCCGTCGTCGTGATCGAGCCCCAGCCAGGCCATGCCCTCGAGGATGACCTGCACGGCCTCGGGCGTAGAGCGCTCGAGGTCGGTGTCCTCGATGCGCAGGATGAAGCGGCCGCCATGGCGGCGCGCGTACAGCCAGCTATACAGGGCGGTGCGGACACCGCCGATGTGCAGCATGCCGGTGGGGCTGGGGGCGAAACGGGTGACGACGGACATTCGGGCATTTTACGGGACTGCCACGACGGCAGGCCGTATTTGAGGGCGTCCGGCCGCTGGTGTAGGATGCGCGCCCGGCTGAAAACGGGCGGTTAGCTCAGCGGTAGAGCATTGCTTTCACACGGCAAGGGTCACTGGTTCGATCCCAGTACCGCCCACCAGAAACGCGTATCGACCAAGTTTCTGCGAGTCGGCTGGGGCAGGGTCAGCCACTCTTCGGCAACAGCTCCCCCAGCGCATACAGCGTCTTCTGCGGGAATCGCTCGATCGGGTAAAAGCGCGTGATTATTGCAATTGCCTGCTCCAGCGAGCAGACATCGAGGTGTCTCAGCAGGTAGCGGACATCGTCCTCGTCATGAAACTCGGCGCCGATTCGCATCGCCAGGCATTTCATCGCGAGCAGATACTCCGGCTGCGCCACCATGACCCGCAAGTGATCGAGTTCCAGAAACGCAGTGAACTCGCCTTGCTCGCTCAGGAAGCCCTTGACCCCGTCATTGAGCCACTGTGGATCGAGGTGCGCCCGCAGAGCCACGCGCGCGGCCGCTTCACGGACCTGTTTCGCGGGACGAAACCAGCCGTCCGCATCCTGCGTGGACGGCCGGGCGTTATACGCGAGACACATGACCGCGCCACCGACCAGAAAGAGCTCGCCGGTCACGCCCGCCGTGCGCAACTCGTGGTTGAGCATCGCGAACAGCCGCCGGAACTCCACGGGCGTCAAGGCAGGCATGTCAGATCTGCGCGCCCAGGGTGCTATCGACAAAAATGTTCCGTCGCCGGAATACCGGCGGCGAATGTGTCAGCAAGTGCAGCCGCAGGCTAACAAGCGAGGACGCGAATGCGGGCTCGGTCAGTGGCGCGACGTCGCGGGTCCATACGGGGGCCCTGAGGCCGCGCCGTGCACAGGCCAGTTCCACCATGGCGGCAACATAGTTGGCGGCGTACGGAGTCAACGCGACCGCATGCCACTCGGCAACTGCCGCTGCGAGCTCGGCCGCGGTCCAGTCCGTCAGGAGCGTATTAAGATCTGCAAACCCGAAACGCGAAGATTCGGGCCGGCCGCAGGCGATGACACCGTCCTTGAATTGCTGCGCGGTGGCCGGAAGCACACAGCCAAGCACATAGCCCGACATGTCCAGGCCCGCCCGTCGGGC
>DAIQQI010000286.1:0-1628 GCA_036786925.1 Steroidobacteraceae bacterium | reverse complement strand
GTCGTCTTCCCGCAACCCGAAGGCCCGAGCAGGATCACGAGCCGCCCGTCGGGCGCGCCGCTGAATCTCGGCCTTCTCCGCCGATGAAACCCGGATCTGCAGCTGTTCCGATTTTGCGCTGGCGGCCATCCTGTCATCATAGCCCACCGGCCCTACATGTCAATACATAGGTATTGACACAATATGCAGGAATGTAACCAGCCGCGAAAGGACGTTACTTCGCGAGCTCGAACAGCACCGACGACACCCAGCCCTTGTTGCCGAGTTCGTCCTCGACTTCCCACATCATTTCCTGCTTCTCGCCGGTGGGGTACAGCATCATGCCGGGATCGAGGGTGCGCATGACCTTGCTCTTGGTTGACGATGTTGTGTACATGCGACCGGGCTTGGCCATGGTCACCGACTGCTGCGCGTTAGCGGCCGAGGCGTTGTCGGGCATCGCCTTGAACTGATCGACGAGCTTGATGTAGGCGTCGAGGTAGGCGAGCGTGATCACCTTGCCGATTTCAGTGTCCGAGTAGCCGGAGGCGCCGCCGGCTACCAGCGCGCCGCCACCAAACACGCCGCCGCCGGCGCCCCAACCGAGGTCGGTCTTGGACGTATGGCCTTCGATCATCGCCACCTGCTCGGAGGAGCGCACGTCAGTGACCGTGAGGACGACATCCGCGGATTTTTTCTTGAGGTTGATGCCACCTAACACGGCACCGGCGCCACCACCGATGAGGCCGCCCAACAATCCGCCAATGGCGTTGCCGCCGGAATTCTTGTTAGACGAGACGAGATCCGGGACCATCACATAGTCGGCCGCCTTCACCTGGCCTTTGCCAACATTGGAGCGTCCGCGCAGCTCGCCGCTCGACGCGAGCGCGCGCTCGGCCTGAGCGGCCGCCATGCCCTTGCCGCGATCGACCAGCGTGAAACACTTGGACTGGTTGACGAACACCTTGATGACGGTCTCGGGGGATCCCAGGTTGTAGGCGGCCCACCACTTGGTCTCCGGCTCGACCACGGCAATCGTGCCGTATTTCTTCTCGCACACCGGGATCTCGGCCTGGCGCTTTTGCTTCTCTACCTCAGCACTTTTGGGCAGCGCTGCGTTGGAAATCGACGCGCCGGCGATCAGCGCGGCCGTTGCCGACAGGATCCAGGGTGTTTTGGCAGCCATTGCTCGTCCTCCAGAAAGATACTGAAACTATAGCTCCACGTGGTCCGAACTACCACAGGGACATTTGCGGGGTTACCGCGTATGGACGTACAAAAAGGCCGGTTGTCAGGGTCGTGCCGCGCCCGGTCGCCAGACCCAGCCGGCGGCAGGCGATATCAAAGCGCTTTTTGGTCAGTTCGGCGACTGCGCCGCGCCCCGACATGCGGCTGCCAAAGCCAGGATCGTTGTCCCGGCCGCCGCGAATGTCCTGCACCTGGGACATCACATGGGCAGCCGTCAGTGGGAAATGCTGCGCCAGCCAGTCGCGGAACAGGTCCTTCACCTCGAACGGCAATCTCAGCATGATATACGCCGCGCGCTGTGCGCCAGAGCCCTGTGCCGCCTCCAGGATCGATTCGAGTTCACGGTCTGTTAGCACCGGGATCACCGGCGCGACCATGACACCGACCGGCACGCCCGCCTT
>DAIQQI010000047.1:2829-14015 GCA_036786925.1 Steroidobacteraceae bacterium | reverse complement strand
CATTTCATAGCGCAGGTCCGCGCCCCTGAAAGCCTGGTTGCCGCCGGCACCGCGCCGGCGGCCGCCGCCGAAAATATCGCCGAACACGTCGCCGAAAATTTCGTTGAAGTCCTGGCCGCCGGTAAAGCCGCCCGCGCCACCCGGACCGCCGCCGCCCTGGCGCGCCGCTTCCACGCCGGCGTGACCATGCTGGTCATAGACCGCGCGTTGCTCGGCATCGGAGAGCACATCGTGCGCCTCCTTGGCCTCCTTGAATTTCTCTTCGGCTTCCTTGTCGCCCGGATTGCGGTCCGGGTGAAATTTCATGGCCAGCCGCCGATAGGCCTTCTTCAGCTCTTCAGCTGAGGCCGTCTTCGGAAGCCCGAGAACCTTGTAATAGTCGCGTTTTGCCATTCAAGGCGCGGTCCCTATGAAGCGCGCTTGTCCTTGTCTTTCACTTCCTCGAACTCGGCGTCGACGACATTGTCATCGCGGTTCTTGCCAGCGCCCGAATCGCCGCCGTCGCTGCTCTGACCGCCACCGGCGCCGTCGGCGCCAGCCGCGCCCGCGCTCGCCTGGTAGGCCTGCTGCACGACTGCGGCCGAGGCCTGCATCAGCGCTTCGAGCTTCTTCTGGATCTTGTCCTTGTCGTCGTCCTTGGCAACTGTCTTCAACTCGCCTAACGCCGACTCAACCTTGGCGCGATCCTCGCCCGAAACCTTGTCGCCCAGATCCGCCAGCGACTTCTCGACCTGGTGGATGGCCGCATCGGCCTGGTTGCGAGTCTCGGTCAGCTCGCGGAACTTGCGGTCTTCCTCGGCGTGCGCCTCGGCATCGCGCACCATGCGCTTGATCTCTTCCTCATTGAGGCCGGAGTTGGCCTTGATGACGATTTTCTGTTCCTTGCCGGTCGCCTTGTCCTTGGCCGACACATGCAGGATGCCGTTCGCGTCGATATCGAACGTGACTTCGATCTGCGGCGTGCCGCGCGCGGCCGCCGGAATGTCCGTCAGGTCGAACTTGCCGAGCGACTTGTTGTCCTGGGCGCGCTGGCGCTCACCCTGCAGCACGTGCACCGTGACAGCGGTCTGGTTGTCGGCCGCAGTCGAGTAGGTCTTGGTCGCCTTGGTCGGGATCGTGGTGTTCTTCTCAATCACCTTGTCGACGATGCTGCCGAGCGTTTCGATGCCCAGCGACAGCGGCGTGACGTCTAACAACAGCACGTCCTTGACGTCGCCGGCGAGCACGCCACCCTGGATCGCGGCGCCCACGGCCACCGCCTCATCCGGATTGACGTCCTTGCGCGGCTCCTTGCCGAAGAAATCCTTGACGTATTTCTGCACCAGCGGCATGCGCGTCTGGCCGCCGACCAGGATCACTTCCGAGATGTCGTTGTTAGTGACGCCCGCATCCTTGAGCGCGACGCGGCACGGTTCGATGGTCCGGCGCACCAGGTCATCGACCAGCGATTCGAGCTTGGCGCGCGTCAGCTTGACCGCGAGATGCTTCGGCCCGGACGCGTCCATGGTGACGTACGGCAGGTTGATATCGGTCTGCTGCGACGAAGACAGCTCGATCTTCGCCTTCTCGGCAGCTTCCTTCAGGCGCTGCATCGCGAGCGGATCCTTGCGCACATCGACGCCGGACTCCTTGAGGAATTCTTCCGCGATGAAATGGATGATCTTGAGGTCGAAGTCCTCGCCGCCGAGGAAGGTGTCACCGTTGGTCGAGAGCACTTCGAACTGGCGCTCGCCATCGACGTTGGCAATCTCGATGACCGACACGTCGAAGGTGCCGCCGCCCAGGTCGTAGACCGCAATCTTGCGATCGCCGCCGGCCTTGTCGAGGCCGTAGGCTAACGCGGCCGCGGTGGGTTCATTGATGATGCGGCGCACGTTGAGGCCCGCGATGCGTCCGGCGTCCTTGGTCGCCTGGCGCTGCGAGTCGTTGAAATACGCGGGCACCGTGATGACGGCCTCGGTGACCGGCTCGCCGAGAAAATCCTCGGCGGTCTTTTTCATCTTCATCAGCACGCGCGCGGAAATTTCCGGCGGCGCCATTTTCTTGCCGGAGACGTCGACCCAGGCATCGCCATTGTCGGCCTTGACGATCTTGTAAGACACCATGTCGATGTCTTTCTGCACGATCTGCTCTTCGAAGCGGCGACCGATCAGACGCTTGACCGCGTACAGCGTGTTATGCGGATTGGTGACCGCCTGGCGCTTGGCAGACTGGCCGACGATGACTTCGTCGTCCTTGGTAAAGGCGACGATCGAGGGCGTGGTGCGATCGCCTTCGCTGTTTTCGATGACGCGCGGCTTCCCGCCTTCCATGATGGCGACGCAGGAATTGGTCGTGCCGAGGTCAATACCGATAATTTTTGCCATAACAAATCACTCCGCTGGGAAACTCTCTTGGCAAAACAATTGGTTCTGCTTGCCAAAAATCAAGGTGTAGACAGGTGCTAAAGGCTCAGCTTTTCGGGTCCGCCGGCGCCTTGGCCACGATGACCCGCGCCGGCCGCAGCAGGCGTCCGTTCAGGGTATAGCCCCGCTGCACGACCGCGAGCACCGAGTTCGGCTCGGCGGTGCTCGATTCCTGCGCCATGATGGCTTCGTGCTGGTGCGCATCGAAGGGCTGGCCGACCGGATGCAGCTCGGTAACGCCGGCCTTCTCCAACGCCTTTGTTAGCAGGCGCAGGGTCGCCTGCTGGCCATCCCGGAGCGCCGCGGCATCGGCCTTGTCGGCGTTTTCGACACCCTGGTCCAGGCCGTCTTTGACCGGCAGTATCTCGCCGAGGAATTTCTCCAGGCCATAGCGTTGCGCGGCCTCGATGTCCCGCAGCGCGCGCTTACGAATATTGTCCTGCTCGGCGACCGCCCGCAGATACTCACTCCAGTGATTCTTGGCGCGCTCGTCGGACTCCGCCAGCTTGATGCGCAGCTGCTCCATCTCGACCAGCGCCGCAGCCGATTCCGGCATCACGGCGGTTGCCTCGGGATTGGCTTCAGTTGCCGGAGGCGGCGCGCTGGATGCGGGATCAGCCATCAAATAACTCTCCAGAATTCAATATGTTACAGAGGTTTTCTAAACTAGATTAGCGCGAACTCGCCGACGCGCTGGCCGGCATATGGAGGCTAACGGCGGGAATTCAAGGCGGCGCTGAGTAATTTCGCCGTGATATCGACGATCGGGATGACGCGCTCGTACGCCATCCGCGTGGGGCCGATCACGCCCAGCACGCCCATGACGTTCTGATCGAGCGAGTACGGCGCCGCGATCACGCTGACCTCATCCGGGATGTGATAGCCGGACTCCTGGCCGATGAAGATCTGCACGCCATCCGCCTTCAGCGAGCCATCCAGCAGCGTCAGGAAATCACGCCGCTCGTTGAAGGCTTCGAACAGACGCTTCAATTTGTCGACGCTGGCCAGTTCCGCGACGCCCATCAGGTTGGTTTCGCCGGCAATGACGTACTCGAGCTTCTCATCCGGCTGGGGCGCAATGGCAGCCTCGGCCACCTGCACCGCATCCAGCATGATCTGGTTCATGGTCTCGCGGGCTTCCTGCATTTGCCGCAGGATCTCCTGGCGGGCCTCGTGCACAGTGCGACCGCGCAGCAATTCACTCAGGTAGGACGAGGCGCGGCGCAGCTCCTCGGTCGAATGATAACGATCCATCTGCAGAATGCGGTTCTGGACTTCGCGGTCGCCTAACACCAGCACCACCAGTACGCGGTTGTCGGACAGGCTGACAAACTCGACATGGGTAATCGCGGCCTGCGCTGCGCGCGGCAAGGTCACCACGCCTGCGAGCTGAGTCACGTTGGACAACATCTGCGAGGCCGAGGCGACCAGGGCCTTGTCGTCAACCACCATGCGTGCATTTTCAAATTGACGAATCAGCTCGCCACTGTCCTGCTGATTGAGCGACTGGCCGTGCAGCAGGGTATCGACAAAAAACCGGTAGCCTTTGTTGGTGGGCACGCGACCCGCCGAGGTATGCGGCGAGCTGATGAAGCCGAGCTCTTCGAGGTCGGCCATCACGTTGCGTACCGTGGCTGAGCTCAGCGTCAGGCCCGAATCCCGGGTCAGGCTGCGCGAACCGACCGGCTGCCCGTCGCGGATATAGCTGCCCACCAGCGTTCGCAGCAGGCGCTGCGCGCGTTCATTGAATACATCCTCGAATTTGTCGTGGCTCATGCTCGGCGCCAAGCTACCGACTGCCGCCGGCCAGCGTCAAGTGATCCCGCAATACAAATCGATGCCGCCATGGTCCTTTTGTCGGCTGGGTTTTGCCGGCGCGGCGTGCTACAAGGTGAGGCCCTATGAGCATTCGTACCTGCGCCCTGATCGCGCGTTACGCTGACACCCGCATCGCCGACAGCAGCGCCCAGCTTGCGGCGCATTTGCGGGCGCGCGGCGTGGCGGTCCTGGTTCCCGACGACGATTCGGTGCCGGCAGCGCCCGGCGACGTGCTCGCCGTCGACGAGGCGGAACTGGTGCGTCAGGCCGAGCTGGTCATCGCCATCGGCGGCGACGGCACCCTGCTCTATGCGGCCGGCCTGGTCGCCACCCGCGGAACGCCTTTGCTGGGGGTCAATCGCGGTCGACTGGGCTTTCTGACCGACGTCAGCCCGGACGACATGCTGGCGTCCGTCGATGCCGCAATCGAAGGCCGCTGCGTAGTGGACTACCGGCCGTTGCTGGCCGCCGAAATTGTTGCCGGCGCAGCGCAGTCGCCCGGACGCCCGGCGCAGCGCGGACTGGCGCTGAACGATGTGGTACTCGAGGGCTCGCAGCCCGGGCGGCTGCTGGATTTCTCAACCACTATCGATGGCCGCTTCGTAAATACTCACGGTGGCGACGGCCTGGTCATCGCGACCGCCACCGGCTCGACCGCCTATGCGCTGTCCTGCGGCGGGCCCATTGTCGAACCCGGCCTCGATGCGCTGGTGGTCGCGCCGATCTGCCCGCACACGCTGTCCGACCGGCCCATCGTCGTGTCCGGGCGTTCGGTGGTCGAGGTGGCCCTCGTCGATCGGCACGAATGCTCCGGCCAGGTGAGCTGCGACGGCCGGCCCCTGGGCGAGCTCATGCCCGGGGACAAGCTGATGGTGCGGCCGTCGCCTAACAAGATCACGCTGCTGCACCCGAGCGGCTACGACTACTTCCGCCTGCTGCGCTCCAAGCTCAACTGGGGCCGGCGCAACTTCGACCCTGCCCGTTAGGTCCGAGCACCATGCTGACGCATCTGCAAATCCGCGATTTCGCCATCGTCGACACGCTGGAAGTTGATTTCACCGCGGGCCTCACGGTCCTGACCGGTGAAACCGGCGCCGGCAAGTCGATCATCGTCGATGCACTGCAATGGCTCGCCGGTGGCAGGCTGGGCGCCGATGCGATCCGCCATGGCGCCGAGCGCGCCGAGGTCAGCGCAGTGTTCGACCTGGCGGGCGCGCCCAGGGACCTCTGCGCCCTGCTCAACGAGCAGGCCATCGAACACAGCGGCGAACTCCTGATACGCCGCGTGGTCAGCCAGGACGGCAAGTCGCGCGCGTTTCTCAACGGCCAGGCGGTCGCCGTGCAACAACTGCGCGACATCGGCGGCTGGCTCATCGACATCCACGGCCAGCACGAATTCCAGGCGCTGTTGCGCACCGGCGCGCAGCGCGCGCTGCTGGATGAATTCGCCGGGCTCGACGCGCCAGTGGAATCGCTCGCCCGCGACACGCGCGCGTACACCGAGGCCGAAGCAGCCCTCAATGAACTGCAGCAGGCCGCGCGCGATCGCGATGCGCGTTTCGATCTGTTGCGTTACCAGTGCGGCGAACTCGCAGCCCTCCAGCTAACAAGCGGTGAAGCTGCGAACCTGGCGGCCGAGGCGACCCGCCTGCGTCACAGCGGCCGGCTGGCGGAGGCTGCGCGCACCGCCAGCGACCTGCTGTACGACGCGGAGTCCGGCAATGCGCATGCCCAGACCTCACGCGCACTCAGTGCGATGCGCGCCGCGGCCGCGCACGATCCGGCGCTGGCGGCGCTGGTACCCACGGTCGAGGCGGCTGCCAGCCAGTTGCGCGACGCAGCCGGCGATCTCGCGCGCTATCTGGACGCGCTGGAAGTCGACCCAGGCCGGCAGGACGCGGTCGAATCGCGTCTCGCGGCCATCGAACAACTGGCGCGCAAGCATCGTGTCGGCGCCGATGAACTGCCGGCGCGCCTCGCGGAACTCTCCGCCGAGCTCGACACGCTGGAGAATGTCGAGCGTGAGCTAACAAAGAAGACCGCCGCGCGCGACCAGGCGCTTTCCGGCTGGCGCAAGGCGGCCGCCGCGCTGTCGCAACAGCGGCAGCAGGCCGCCAAACGACTGTCCCGGGACATTGCGGCACGCATGCAAACGCTCGGCATGGCTGGTGGCAAGCTCGAGGTCCAGGTGTCGGCAGATCCCGATGCCAGGCCGAATACCAGCGGCTGCGACAGCATCGAGTTTCTGGTCAGCGCCAATCCCGGCCAGCCGCTCAAGCCGATCGCCAAGGTGGCATCGGGCGGCGAGTTGTCGCGCATTTCGCTCGCCATCCAGGTGTCGCTGGCGCAGTCCGGCTCGCGCTGCATGGTATTCGACGAAGTGGATGCCGGCGTCGGCGGCGCAGTGGCAGAGATAGTCGGCCGGGAACTTGCGCGCCTCGGCGCGCAGGCGCAGGTGCTGTGCGTCACGCACCTCGCGCAGGTGGCCGCGCAGGCCGCCCAGCAGCTCAAGGTCAGCAAGCTGACCGATGGCCGCACCACGCGCACCTCGGTGAAGGCGCTGTCGGTCGACGAACGCGTCGCGGAAATTGCCCGGATGCTGGGTGGCATCGATATCACCGACCGCGCGCTCGAACATGCGCGCGAGATGTTAGGCGTGCGCGGCGCGGCTCAGTCGCCGGAGCGCACGCGGCGCGGGCAGACCTCGCGGCGGCAACGTCCGTAGAGAATCAGCGAGTGGTCCTTGACTTCGAAGCCGAGCCGTACCGCGGCGGCCAGCTGGCGCTCCTCGATTGCGACGTCGACGAACTCTTCGACATGGCCACAGTCCATACAGACGATATGGTCATGATGCGCGCCCTGGTTGAGCTCGAACACCGCCATGCCGTCCTCGAAATGGTGGCGGACCACGAGCCCCGCGGCCTCAAACTGGGTCAGTACCCGGTACACCGTGCCGAGGCCGATGTCCTCCTGCCCGCCCAGTTGGCGCGCGATTTCCTCGGCCGACAAATGCCGCCCGGGGTGACGTTCCAGCAGCTCGAGAATACGCAGCCGCGGTGTCGTCACTTTCAGCCCTGCGCGGCGTAAATCCTTGCCCTCCACCCCTGACCTCAGTGCTTCCGGTATGATGCGCGCGATTATGTTTCAGCTTCACCTCGAGCGGCTAGCACCGCGTTTTGCAGCCCTCGCGGCCTGCACTGTGGTTCTTTTAGGCGGCTGCGTCTACCGCCAGACCATTCAGCAGGGAAATTACCTCGATCCGGTCGCGGTCAAGCAGCTGCAGATGGGCATGACCCGCAGCCAGGTGCGCTTTCTGCTGGGCACGCCGATGCTCCCGGACGCTTTTGACAAGGATCGCTGGGACTACGTCTACTACCTGCAGATCGGCCGCGCCAGGAACGCCGAGCAATGGCGCCTGACCGTCTGGTTCGACGGCGACAAGGTCAACAAGATCGACAACGCCGGCGTCCCCGAGACCTCGGACCTGACCGCCGGCGCCGAAGGCAAGAAAGCGTCGAAACTCACCAATGCCGAGTGCCGGCGGAAGTGGTACTGGCCGTTGAAGTGCCGGAACTAGGCCGTGCGCAGGCGCCGCGCCCGCTCGCGGCGTGACTCTTTCGGATCGGCCGCCAGCGGCCGATAGATCTCGACCCGATCCCCCTCGCTGAGACGGACATGGCGGCCGCAGGCCAGGCCAAAGATACCGACCTTCGCGTTCTGCCAGTCAATCGGCGGCGGGTCCGGCGCCGACACGGCCTGTGTCTGCGCGGCCGCGAGGGCCTGCGCCAGATCCGCGCCCGCCGGCAGCTCGAGCTGCCATTCCCATTGGCGCTCGGGTCGCGCAAACACCACCGTACAACGCACCATCAGCCCGGCGCCGGCATCTGCCGGGCGCGCAGCACAAAGGCGTCGACCAGATCCGCGATCATGACTTCAAAGAACGGCGCCAGCACGACCGCGGTCACTGGATTATTGAACTCGAAATGCAGGCTGAGCGTTGCGCGGCAGCCGCTGTCCGACAGTGCTGTTAGCTGCCAGCCCCCTGTTAGCTCGGTGAATGGTCCGTCGACCAGCTGCATGTCGATCGCGGAATACGGCGTCAGCCGGTTGCGGGTGGTGAATTCCAGGCTCAGGGGGCCCTGCCTGACACCCAGCCTGGCCACTACTTCCGTCGCGCTGCGCGCCAGCAGCTGCGCGCTGGCACAGCCGGGGACAAACTCGGGATAACGCTCAAAATCGTTGATCAGGCCATAAACTAACGCTGCGGGCCGCGCGATCAGTACACTTCGAGTCACCTCACCCATGCCGGCATTGTAACCAGTCGAGTAAACTGCGCGCGGCACATGAAAGACAAGTCCACGACCCCCAAGCCCATCGCCGAGAACCGTCGCGCGCGCTTCGATTATTTCATCGAAGAACGCTTCGAGGCGGGCATGGTTCTGCAAGGCTGGGAAGTCAAATCGCTGCGCGCCGGCAAGGCGCAGATCACGGAATCGCATGTGTTCCTGCGCAACGGCGAGGCCTTCGTGATCGGCGCGCATTTCGCGCCGCTCACCACCGCCTCGACGCACGTCACCGCCGAGCCCACCCGCACCCGCAAGCTGCTGATGAATCGCTCCGAGCTCGAGTACCTGCTGGGCGCCGTGGAGCGCAAGGGCTACACGCTCGTGCCGCTCGAGCTGTACTGGAAAGGCGGCAAGGCGAAGCTGCAGATCGGTCTCGCCAAGGGCAAGAAGCAGCACGACAAGCGTGCGACCGAGAAAGACCGCGACTGGGAGCGCGACAAGGCGCGCGCGTTGCGGCGCGGCTAACGACGCAGCCGCAAGTCGACTATGAGCGGCCGGTGATCACCGCCGACGGACGGGTCTACGATTGCCTTGACGCAGGACCAGTGTCGATCGAACAGCACGTGGTCGATACGAATGCCGTAGCGGCGCTCGAACTTGGTGTAACCATATCCCTCGCCGCAGCTGTCGAACGCGTTACCCAGGACCGCCCAGTAACGACGATAGATCGCGCTCTCCACGGGCATGTTGAAATCCCCAACCACCAGCAGCGGCACACGGGCGCGCGCTGCCCAATTCACCGCAACAGCGGATTCAATCCGGCGCACCGACGCATTCGAATCCATTGCAGCCGCCGCGTAAAAGGAACGCGCCACCACCCGCTCCATGCCGCCGCGCACTGTTTCAAGGTGCAGATTGACAACGCTGATAACGCCACGCGGCGCCTCGAACTCGAAGCGATCGATCATGCCACTGCCGCCTAACGCCTGAACGTCATCGCGATCCCGCTGGGCGACATTGCTGATCCGATACCTGGAAACCACACACGAACCACCGGAGGAGTGCAACTGCATATCCGGGAAATACGCAAACAACGACTCCTGATCGAAAGAACACTCCTGCAGGAACAGCAAGTCCGCTCGAGAAATGTCAAACAGGCGACGCAGTTCGGGCACGGCAACGCGCACCTCATCGCCGCGATACGAATTCCCTATGTTGAAAGTAATGACGCGCAGGTCATACGGCGCAGCTTCATCGCCTTGCCAATTCCATCGCCAGCCCATGATCGGCACGAGCACCAGCAACAGCGCCACACCCAGCGCCACCAGCGCCCGCCAGCGCCGGGCCAAGAGGGCCCACGGAACCAGCGCAATCAGCGGCAGGCCCCACATCCAGCGCGGCCCGAACATCAGCACGGTCGCCGGCCACCAGCGGTCGCCGAAACGTGCGATCAGAAGCCAGATCAACGCCACAAACAGCAAATAAGTAATGCTGATCCACGAGATCCAGATGACCCAGCCGCGCGGATAGCGTTTGCGACGTATTCTTTGCATTTTTCTCGCGCGGCTTGCAATTGAGCCCGACGCCCCTATAGTGGTCATGATAGCTAAATATGGGGGCGACCGGTTTCGACGTGGGTTGCGAAACGTATGAGGCGTGTCGAGGTGCAGAGACCCTCGTTAAAAATTTTCTGCAAACTCTAGTTGCCAACGACGACAACTACGCACTAGCTGCCTAATACAGCAGCTGCCCTCTGACCGGCTGGTGTCTGTTACACCGAATCAGAGGTCGCGCTAACAGAATCGCGGTACTGCGTGCGACAGGAAGTACCGTTAAAAGTCACTGTCACTGGCTGAGCGTCTTCCCTGCTGCTCGGGTAGCGCGAGGCGAGAAACAATGAGACAGCTACACACGTAGAATCATCCGCGTAGGACTTGCGGACGCGGGTTCAATTCCCGCCGCCTCCACCATCACGACAGTCCGTGGACGTCCATTAACGTTCGCGGACATCCCGTTAGATCGCGTAGCGCTGCAAATCGCCGGCCCGTCTGCAACTTTTCTCGCCCAAGGTGGCTCGCGCGCATCCGTTGGCAGCCAACGGTTTTTGGGGGCAACTTTGGGGGCAACTGTCCCGACACCGACGCAAGATGCCCCCAACACCGTTCATCGATCTTTGGTGAACTGCCTAACAAGACCGCATGCATTGCTCGAGCTATGAAATCCAATTGCCTGCACAGCGTGCTGCGCGGCTACATCACGCCCTAGATGGCGTTACGCAATAGCAACGGTCCGATCGCCTGTCCGCAAACAATGACCGACCCGTCCAGGCGGCAATTTTGGAACCAACGACTTGGACGCTCTTTTGCCGCCGCTGCAGAGACATTGCATAGATTGTCATTAAGATTTACAATCTATGCAGATTGGCAAGGGCACAGCAGTGAACCCGCGTATCTTATTGAATAAGCTCATGATTACGGCTGGGTACTACCCGGTCGTCATGCTGGACGGCCCGCGCCAATCCGGGAAAACGACGCTCACCAAGGCGGCCTTCCCCGACAAGGCCTATGTGACGCTGGAACCCCTGGATACCCGCGATTTTGCGCGCACGGATCCGCGCGGCTTTCTGTCGCAATATCGCGGAGGCGCGATCATAGATGAAGTCCAGCATGCACCTGAC
>DAIQQI010000047.1:0-2729 GCA_036786925.1 Steroidobacteraceae bacterium | reverse complement strand
GCGCAGCAGTGGCTGGCCGACTATGTCGCGACCTACGTGCAGCGCGACGTGCGGCAAATCCTCAATGTGGGTGATCTTGGCCGCTTCACCACGTTTCTGCGGCTGTGCGCGGCGCACACGGCCCAGGAGCTGACCTTGTCCGCGTTGGGTGCCGATGCCGGCATTTCACACAACACGGCCAACGCGTGGTTATCGGTCCTGGAATCGAGTCTCTTGTGCTGTCGGTTGCCGGCCTGGCATCGCAATCTCAAAAAGCAGATCGTCAAAGCGCCGAAGCTGCATTTCTTCGACACCGGCCTGGTCTGCTATCTCCTCGGCATCAAGGAGCCCGCGCAATTGCGGCACCACCCATTGCGCGGCGCGGTATTTGAAACCTGGGTGTTTTCGGAACTCTACAAACAGAAGATTCACCAGGGTGAGTCACCGCAGCTGTTTCATTTCAGGGAGTCGCGCGGGATCGAAGTGGATTTCATCGAACCGCAGACAGATCGAATACTGATGGTGGAAGCCAAGTCCGGCGAAACCATCGCCAGCGACTCCTGTGACGCCATGCATGCGCTTGAGAAATTGTTGGTAGACAAAGGTGCCAGCGAGAAAATCGAAATGCAGCTGGTGTATGGAGGCAACGAGCCTTCCGTTCGCAGCGGTGTGCGCGTGGTTCCCTGGAATGCCCTCTAGACCTTGTTCTACGGGTTATGGTGTCGACTGCCACGACGTTGACAATGGCAAAACGGCTCAAAGGTACTCGCATATTGCTGGGGGGCAACCGTGGGGGCAACTAGCACTGCCCAGGAAACGAATCATAAGTAATTTCATTCACTTACAACCGCAGTTATATTACCGCCGCCTCCACCATCACGACAGTCCGTGGACGTCCATTAACGTTCGCGGACATCCCGTTAGATCGCGTAGCGCTGCAAATCGCCGGCCCGTCTGCAACTTTTCTCGCCCAAGGTGGCTCGCGCGCGTCCGTTGGCAGCCAACGGTTTTTGGGGGCAACTTTGGCGGCAACTATCCCACCTCCGACGCCAGCTGCCCCCAAGCACATCACCAAACATTCGTGAAGTTACAAGCAAAGCCGCATGTTTCAGGCGACGCTGAGAGGACCCGTGGCGCCTGAATTGCACTGCGTCAGCAATATGGTTCCTAATTGGCCGTTCCTAGAATCCTAACTGGACGTTGCTTTATTCCTAATTGGACGGTACGATCATCGCCATGTATCCGCGAATGCTGGCTCCCAGGGTCCGTGAAGCGTTGCGTGACACGCCCGTCGTGGCCATCAGCGGACCGAGGCAGTCGGGCAAGACGACGCTCGCGCGCCAGTTTGTCGGCCGATCCCGTCAGTTCGTGAATCTGGACGATCTTTCGATCCTCGCAGCGGCGAAGGCTGACCCTGTGGGGTTCGTTGCGAGACTGGACAGGGCCGTCATCGACGAGATTCAGCGCGCACCGGAACTCCTGTTGCCGATCAAGCAGTCTGTCGATGCGGACCGGCGTCCCGGTAGGTTTTTGCTGACCGGATCTGCCAACATTTTCACGATGCCGCGAATCATGGAGTCGTTGGCGGGCCGGGTCGAATCGTTGGAGTTGTATCCGTTAGCGGCTAACGAAATCGAGCGCCGATCACGCTCGAAATTTTTTGACCGCGTATTCTCGGGCAGAATTCTGGACACCCCTGAAAAGTTTGCGCCAACACAGACCGAATCGTTACTGGCAGGTGGTTACCCCGCAGCATTGGCGCGCCGACATGCGCACAGGCAGCGTGTTTGGTATCGCGCCTATGTACGTTCCCTGGTCGACAAGGACGTCGCGGAAGTGGCGCGACTCGACAAGCTCACTCGATTTCCGCGACTCATCGCCGTCGCGGCGCAGTTGTCAGCTCAACTCGTCAATCTCTCTGAAATCGCGCGGCATGTGCAGCTGGATTACAAGACGGTCGACCACTATCTGACGGTCCTTGAGCGTCTGTACGTGCTGCGCCGCCTTGCGCCCTGGCATCGCAATGAACTTAAACGGATCGTCAAGACGCCCAAACTACATTTCATCGATGCGGGGTTGTTGACCACAGTCCGAGGCCTCGAGCCTGCGGCGCTTGCGCTGGACCGCACACGCCTCGGTCCTATTCTCGAGTCGTACGTGTTCGGCGAGTTGCTGAAACTAGGCACGGTTGCGCACCAAGAATTGCATTTCTTTCATTACCGCGACAAGGACCAGCTGGAAGTGGATTTTGTCGTCGAGACATCCGCCGGTGAGCTCATCGGAATCGAAGTAAAGAGCGCGGCGACGGTTCAAGCAACGGATTTCCGCGGCCTCGAGCGCCTGCGAGCGATATCCGGCAGGCAATTCCGACAAGGGATCGTGCTGTACACGGGCAACAGGGTCCTGCCCTTCGGCGATCGACTGGCAGCGATGCCGCTCTCGTCCCTCGCCCACTAACGTAGTACGACGTTACCACAGTTGCGCCAATCCATCATGGGCAGGCAGCAGTTAGTGGGGGCAACAGCGGGGGCAACTACGGCGCCACAAAGATGGAATCCGTTCGTGATCAACAGCTTGCTCGGACTGTTCATTAGCCGCCGCCTCCAGACCTAACAAATCCGTTCGCCTAACAATGTTTGGCTAACGGACAAGTGGCAAGTGCGCGAGCGGCCGCGGCGGTGACTAGCCGACAGGCCATTCCGAAATTTTCGCTCGGTGGTCGGCGCCAACGGAAACCTCGGGCGCACAGG
>DAIQQI010000285.1:0-4309 GCA_036786925.1 Steroidobacteraceae bacterium | reverse complement strand
GCAATGCATGACTTCCGTGACGACCGGGACCCACTGCCCGAGCCCGAGTTCCGGCAGCAGGGTCGACAGGAAACGGATGCCGCGCGAGACATGGTTGCGGGTGAATTCAGCGCCGTTGAAATGGTCATTGTCGTTGCGCTCGCGCAGGTAGCCGACATCGTGAAACAGCGCCGTGATCGTTCCCACGACCGCGCGTTCGCCGCCTAACGCAGCCGCCGGCCCGGCGCCGCGCTCGTAACCGACCATGAGCCGCACCATCGCGAGCGTGATATCAAGCGTGTGCTGCATGTCGTGGTACAGCGTGTCGACACCCTCATAGCGGGGCGACTCGCCGGTGAACATCGGTGTGAACACGGCGAAGGCACGGTCGATCCTGCTGAAATCCGCGCCTGGCCAGGTCATGGAAAACAGGCGCGCGATCTCATCCCGGACCGCCACCGGCGAGCTCACCTGGACGGTGTTAGTTACGTCGAAATCGCTGCGGCGTGGATTTGGCATCGCTCGGCGCCGCGCGGGTCGTTGCGCGGCTGGTGTAGCACCTGCATTTACAGGCATGGAAAGTCTAGCGTCGCCCACGTTTGCAGCCCCGTACCGACGCACACTTCGGGCGCAGCGCCGCAAAACCCGCGTAAATCTGCCAACGACTCGGCACTGCTTTACTCATATGTCAAATGTTGCTAACACCGGAGTGTGATCCGAAGGCCGCTCGGATTTGCGTGGTTCCCTGTCGATGCGTGCGGCAACGCAGCTGGCCGCGAGCGCCGTGCTCGCCAGGATCAGGTCAATCCGCAAGCCGTTATTGCGGCGAAACGCCGCGGCGCGATAGTCCCACCAGCTAAAACTGCTGGCGGGCTGCTCGAAGCGCCGGAATACATCGACCAGGCCGAGAGCCATGATGTCGCGCAGGGCCGCGCGTTCTGGCTCGCTGACCAGGACCTGCCCGGCCCACGCGGCCGGATCGTGCACATCCCGGTCCTCGGGCGCGACGTTGAAGTCGCCTAACACGATCATTTTCGGGTAGCGCGATAGCTCGGTTTGCAGCCATTGGCGCACGGCCGCGAGCCAGCCAAGCTTGTATTGGTACTTGTCGGATTCGACCGTCTGGCCGTTAGGCACGTAAAGATTGACGATGCGCAGCTCGCCGCAGGTGACAGCAATGATGCGCCGCTGCGGATCCTCGAAGCCGCTGATGTCGGTCGTTACCTCTGTCAGTGGCTGGCGCGCCAGCACTGCGACGCCGTTGTAGGTCTTCTGGCCACTGGCCCGCACCTGCCAGCCAAGCGCCGCGAGCTCGGCTTGCGGAAAATCGCTGTCTGTTAGCTTGGTTTCCTGCAGCGCGATGGCATCGACCGGGTTGGCAGCCAGCCACTCCGTAAGCTGCGGCAGCCGGACGCGCAGCGAGTTGACGTTCCAGGTGCCAATGGTAAACGGCATGTGCCGTTATGATGCCATGCCGTGCTGGCGCAGCAAGGGCGCGATGTCGGGCTTGCGACCGCGAAATTCGATAAACGCTTCGAGCGGATCGCGGCTGCCGCCGCGCGACAGGATGGAATCAAGGAATCGCTGCGCGGTCTGGCCGTTGAAGACGCCGGACTCCTCGAAGGCTGCGAACGCGTCGGCGGCCAGCACTTCTGCCCACTTGTAGCTGTAATAGCCCGCGGCGTAGCCGCCGGCAAAGATATGGCTGAAGCTGTGCGGGAAGCGATTCCAGTCTGGCGGCTGGATAACCGCAATCCGGCTGCGTACGTCATTGAGCGTTTCCAGCACGCGTGCGCCGCGCGCCGGATCGTATTCCGCATGCAGCTGGAAATCGAACAGCGCGAACTCCAGCTGCCGCAGGGTCGCAAGGCCGGCATGGAAACAGCGGGTACCGATCAATTGCTGTTGCGTTGCCGCCGGCAGCGGCGCGCCACTCTGCCAGTGCGACGCGAGCTGCTGCAGCACTTCGGGCTGCCAGGCGAAATTCTCGAGAAACTGGCTGGGCAATTCCACCGCGTCCCAGGCGACGCCATTGATGCCGGCGATGCTCGGGTAGTCGACGCTTGTTAGCATGTGATGCAGCCCGTGCCCGAACTCGTGAAACAGCGTGACGACATCGTCGTGTGTCAGCAGCGCCGGGTGACCGTCCGCGGGCGGCAGGAAATTGCAGACCAGGTAAGCGACCGGCCGGACCCGATTGCCACCGAAGGCCATGCGACCGCGGCATTCATCCATCCATGCGCCGCTGCGCTTGTCGCTGCGTGCGTACAGATCGAGATAGAAACTGCCGACCGGCGCGCCGGCGGCATTTTCAATGTCGAACAAGCGCGCGTCCTGGTGCCAGGTGGGCGCATTCTGGCGCTCCCGGATGCTGATCTTGAACAGCCGTCCTACCAGGCCGAACAGCCCCTGCAGCACGCGCGGCAGCGGGAAGTAGGGCCGCAGTTCTTCCTGCGAGACCGAAAACAGCTTGCGCTGCAGCTTCTCGGCCCAGAAGCTCACATCCCAGGGCGCGAGTTTCTCCACGCCGGCGAATTTTGTCAGCTCCGCGAGTTCGCGCTCCGCCGCGGGTCGCGCCGCGGCCCCAAGCTGATCCAGCAACTCGCGTACGTCGGCGGGGTTGCGGGCCATGCGGGTGGCGAGCGCCAGTTCGGCGAAATTGGCGAAATCCAGCAGCCGCGCCGCTTCGTGCCGCAGAGCCAGGATCTTCTCCATGAGCGGCCCGTTGTCCCAGCGACCCGCGTTAGGTCCGCGATCCGAGGCGCGGGTCGACCAGGCCTCGTAAAAAGCCTGGCGCAACTGCGCCGACTCCGCGTCAGTCAGAACCGCGACGTAGGTTGGCTGGTCGAGGCCCAGCAGCCAGCCTTGCTGGCCCGCTTCGCGGGCGCGTTTTTCGGCCTGCGCGATGATGGAATCGTTGAGCCCGGCGAGCATGGCGCGGTCACTGACCGGGTAACTCCAGGCCTTGGTGGCATCCAGCACATTTTCTTCGAACTTGGCGCCGAGCTGCGTCAGCTCGGTCATGATTTCCTTGTAGCGCTGCTTGCGCTCGCGCGGCAGTGCGACGCCGGCCAGGCGGAAATCGCGCAACGCGAGTTCCAGCAGGCGCCGCTGGGCTGACGTCAGGCTTGCGCTTTCCTGCTCGGCCACGCGCGCATAGGCGCGATACAGCGGTTCGCTCTGCGCCAGGTCGGTCTGAAAGTCCGACAGCAGCGGCAGGCACAGGTTGTAGCTGTCGCGCAGCGCCGGGGAATTGACCACTGAGTTCAGGTGGCTAACAGGAGACCAGGTGCGCGTTAGCCGGTGTTGCATGGCCTCCAGCGGCTCGACCACGCTGGCGAACGACGGTTTGGACACCCGGGTGAGGGCCGCAATCTGCTCGCGATGGGCGTCCAGAACCTCGCGCAGCGCAGGCTCCACGTGCTCGGGAGTGATGGCGCCGAATCTTGGCAGTTCGCTGTCGGCCAGCAGGGGATTTTCCATGGCCGCCATTTTAGCAGTCGGTGCTGCGGTACCATTTGGAGCATGGATACGCACGACTTGATTGTGATCGGGGGCGGCAGCGCGGGCCTGGCCTGTGCGCAACGCGCAGCGGACTATGGTGCACGCGTGCTGCTCGCGGAGTCGGCGCGCCTTGGTGGCACCTGCGTCAACGTTGGCTGCGTGCCGAAGAAGATCATGTGGAACGCGGCGCAAATCGCGCACGCTTTGCACGATGCAGCTGATTACGGCTTCGATGTCGCGGCCCGGGGTCACGACTGGAGTCGGCTGAAACAGCAGCGCGATGCCTATGTCGTGCGCCTGAATGGCATCTATGAGCAGAATCTGGCCCGGCGCAAGGTCGATTGGCGCGCAGCGCACGCCGAGTTTGTCAGTGCGCGGCAGGTTCACATCGGCGCCGAGGTTTTCAGCGCGCCGAAGATCGTGGTTGCCACGGGCGGCAGGCCGATGGTGCCGGCGCTGCCCGGCGCCGGGCGCGGCATTACCTCGGATGGATTCTTTGAACTGCAAACGCGGCCAGAAAGTATTGCGATTGTCGGTGGCGGCTATATTGCGGTGGAAATCGCCGGAATTTTCGCGGCGCTCGGGACCAGGGTGACCCTGGTGGTCCGCGGCGCGGCGCTGCTGCGGGGCTTCGACGGCATGTTAGGTGCGGCCTTGCTGCAGGCGCTGCGCGACGAAAGCGTGGAGGTGCTGACCGGCGCAGTGCCGGTGGCGCTGCAGGCGCCCGACAAATCGCTGCGCCTGGCGGACGGCCGTGTGTTAGGTCCGTTCGCGGAGGTGCTTTGGGCGATCGGCCGCCAGCCGAATCTCGACGGCCTGGGGATCG
>DAIQQI010000284.1:0-4332 GCA_036786925.1 Steroidobacteraceae bacterium | reverse complement strand
TCTGAGCGCGCCGGGATCCGCGCATGACCGCGACCGCAGCCCCCTTCAAGCAGACTTTCTTTCCCTCGGCCGCGATGCAGGTCGAGCGGCGCAGTGACGGCTCGATCGTCGTCACGCCCGTCACGGCGCTGCATGACTTCAGACCTAACATACCCGCCGAGCTCGCGCGCCAGGCGCTTAGCCTAGGCGACAAGACCTATCTCGCGCAACGTGCAGCGGGAGGTGGTCCCTGGATCCGGCAAAGCTATCGTGCGATGAAACGCGATGCCGACGCCATCGCCCAATGGCTGCTGGATCAAAAGATCGCGCCGGCGCGTTGCGTGCTGATCCTGTCCGGCAATTCGATTGCGCACGCGGCAATGAAATTCGGCGCGATGAGCGCGCAGGTCCCGGTCTGTCCCGTCAGCACCAACTACGCGTTGATGGGCGGCGACTTTGGCAGGCTCAGGCATGTGATCGCGCTGGTGCGCCCGGCGGTCGTGTTTGCCGAACAGGCGGCTCTGTACAAGCGTGCGCTCGACAACGTCGACTTCGGCGATGCCGTTGTGGTCACCGACGACCCCGGCCTGCTGCAGCGCCCGTCGACTTCGTTAGCTTCCGTGCTCGCCACGGCGGTCACCCCTGCTGTCAGCCGTTCGATCGAGTCGATCGATCCGGACGCGCCAACGGCTTACATGCTGACGTCCGGCTCGACCAGCATGCCCAAGGCGGTAATCCAGACGCAGCGGATGATCTCATCGAACATCGCGCAGGCGAGCCAGGTGCTGGGGGAAACCGCCGGCTGGAAGGACGTGATGCTGGACTGGCTGCCGTGGAATCACGTCTCCGGCGCATTTACCAAGATGGGAGTGCTGGCCAGCGGCGGCACACTGTATATCGATGCCGGCCGCCCCATTCCCGGACAGTTCGATGAGTCGATCAGGAACCTGAAAGAACTTGCACCGGCTTTCTATGTGAATGTGCCCCTGGGCTACACGATGCTGGCCGATGCGCTGGAGCGCGACGCGGAACTACGCACACGCTTCTTTGGTGGCTTGCGTCTCGCGCTGTATGGCGGCGCCGGTCTGCCACAGACGCTCTATGACCGCTTGCAACAACTGGCCGTTGACACCGTAGGCCAGCGGATTTTTTTCACCACTGGTTACGGCGCCACCGAGACCGCTTCCGGTTGCATGGCGATTTATTTTCCTACCGAAGAAGTCGGCATTGGCCTGCCGATGCCCGGGCTCACGCTCAAGCTGGTGCCGACAGGCGCGCGCTACGAAGTGCGGCTGCGCGGCCCGATGATCACGCCCGGATACCTGGCCAATCCGGAAGCTAACAAGGGAATCTTCGACGATGAAGGTTTCTATCGGACCGGCGACACCGCGCAGCTCCACGATCCCGCAGATATCGGCAAGGGGCTGAAATTCGCGGGGCGGCTCGCCGAGGAATTCAAGCTCGCGAGCGGCAGTTGGGTCTCGGCCGGGCGCCTGCGCGCGCAGCTGCTCGAAGCCTGTGCGCCGCTGCTGTCGGATTTGCTGATCTGCGGCGAGAACCGCGACTACCTCGCGGTGCTGGCCTGGCGCAGCACGGCGGGCCGGGAGGCCGGCAGCGCCATCCAGCAACAGCTGGCCGACAAACTCGGCGCTTTCAACGCCGGCCGCGGCGCCAGCGAACGCATCGAACGGCTGCTCCTGCTCGATGAGCCGCCGAGCGTCGACGCGCACGAAGTCTCGGACAAGGGAACGATCAATCAGCGGGTGGCGCTGGCGCGCCGCGCTGCCGATGTCGCATTACTCTATGCCGCCACGCCGGATGCGCAGGTCGTACTGCCAGGAAAAACATGATGCCCGACACTATTCCCGAAGAACTGCAGCGACTGCTCGACCGGCAGCAGATCGAGGACGTACTGACGCGTTACAGCCGGGCCGTGGACCGTGCGGATATCGAACTGCTGCGCAGTTGTTACCACGACGACGCGACCGAGGACCATGGCGGTGTGTTTTCGGGGAGCGCCAAAGACTACCTGGCGCATATTGCACCGGTGCTGCCGCGTGCCGGCGTACTCAATCACCTGGTCACCAACGTGTTGGTCGAATTCAAGAGCGCTACCACTGCACAGGTAGAGGCGTACATTCTCACGTTTGCGCGCATGAAAAAAGACGGTGAGAAATTTGACACGCTGACCCTGGCGCGCGCCGTGGATCGCTTTGAAAAACGCAACGGGCGCTGGGCGATCAGCGCGCGCCGCCTGTGCTGGGAGTGGAACCAGGATCTGCCGCTGCGCGAAACCTGGGGCCGCGGACTCATTGCGGCCGACGCCAGCAAGCTGGTGCGTGGCGCAAAACGTCCCGACGACATCCTGTATCGCGACTAACAAGGCTGAGACTCATGGAAATCAAAGGTTCGACAGCGCTGGTCACTGGCGGCAATCGCGGCATCGGCGAGGCTTTTGTAAGGGTGCTGCTGGCTGCGGACGCCGCGAAAGTCTACGTCGGCTCGCGCGATATCGGCGCTGCCGCAGAACTGGTGGCCGAGTTTCCGGGTCGCTGCGCAGCCATTGAACTCGACATAACCGACGACCGCGAAGTTATCGCCGCGACGCAGCTCTGCGGGGACATCAACCTGCTGATCAACAATGCAGGTTACTTTGCTAACAAGACACTGATCGGCGCACCTGACATGAGCGCCGCGCGCGAGGAGATGAATGTGAACTATTTCGGCACGCTGGCCATGTGCCGCGCCTTTGCGCCGGTGCTGGCGCGAAATGGCGGCGGGGCTATCGTCAACGTACTGTCCGCGGCCGCGCTGGTCAACTTGCCGGTGATGGGCGGTTATGGCCCCTCAAAGGCCGCCGCGCGTTCGTTATGTGCCGGCGTGCGCGCTGAACTTGCGGACCAGCACACGCAGGTCATCGCACTGATTGTGGGATCCGTCGACACGCGCATGGCCGCGCATGTTCAGGGCGCGAAGGAGAGTCCGGACGATATTGCCCGCGCCGGCCTCCGGGCGGTGAAGCAGGGAATCGACGAGCTCGATACGGATGCCATGGCGATCGGAGTGCGCGCTGCGCTCGCGCTCGACCCCAAGGCGCTGGAGCGGCGCATGGCCAAGCTGCTGAAAGCCACGAACATCAGCACCGGAAAATAGAGCTGACGTCAGGCAACGTCTGCTGCTGCACGCGCGACGCTGGCTCGGTAGGCGCCCAGTCCGAGATAGAGCGCGATCAGGCTCAGTGGCAGCACCACGCCGATGACGATCGCCAGCGCATAACGCAGCATGCCTGGATCCCTGAACACATAGTCCGTCAGCAAGGCCGGTATCGTGGGACCGAAGCCATTGGCAATCAGATTGCCGATGAAGAAATAAATGGCGGTCATCTGCGCGCGCAGCGCATTGGGTGACACGATCTGCAGCGCCGCTGACGGCAGACCCTGCGGAAACGCCATGAAAAAAATCGAGCCACCAAGACTGAAGGTCACGAGCTGCGGATCGTCGATCAGCGGCGTGGCGATCATGAATGGAAAACCGCACAGCATGCCGATGAAGGCGGAACGCAGCATCGCGTCCTGACGGCCGGCTGCCGCCAGGCGATCCGCCAGCCAGCCGCCGCAGTACACGCCCGCTGTTCCCAGCACAAACATCATCGCGCCGATCGTGAACCCGGCTTGCGACGCGCTCCAGCCGTGGGTGCGCATCATCAGGGTCGGCGACCAGAAGAGATAACAGCCGATCGCCGTGCCAAACAGCGTGAAAGCGCTGATATGGCAGACGAGCGTGCGCCGGTTCTTGTTCATGAACGATCGTAGTGCCGGCCAGCTGCTGGCAGCGTTGCCCGCTTCGCGACCGGCGCGCGCGGCAGCCCCGCGCCGCAGCGGTTCACGAATCGTCAGCATCAGGAGCACGATCGGCAACCCAAGCAAACCCACCACCAGAAACGTGAACTGCCAGGGGAATATGTGACCTAACAGCGGCACCTCCCGGGTGGGACCGCTGGATACCATCTGGATGATGGCGCCGCCGATCATCAACGCGAGCCCGGCGCCGAAGTAGACCCCGGTGGAATAGACACTGGCAGCGCGCGCCAGGCGCTTGGGCGGAAAATAATCGGCCAGCAGCGAGAACGCCGCCGGTGACAACGCGGCCTCGCCGACGCCGACGCCCACGCGGGCGGCGAACAAGCCCCAGAAACCGCGGGCCACGCCGCACACCGCAGTCATCAGACTCCACACCGCAACGCCGGCGGTCATGAGATTGCGTCGATTGGTCTGGTCGGCGAGCCGCGCCAGCGGCATGCCCAGCGTGGTGTACAGAATGGAAAACGCCAGCCCGCCTAACAAACTGACCTGC
>DAIQQI010000491.1:0-1334 GCA_036786925.1 Steroidobacteraceae bacterium | reverse complement strand
CAGCTGATAGAGCACCTGGCCGCCGTCCAGAATCGGGATCGGCAACAGGTTGAGGAAACCGAGACTCAGGCTGATCAGCACCAGCATCGATACAAATGCCTGCACGCCGCCGCGCGCCGACTGTCCGGCCACTTCGGCAATCGTGATGGGCCCGGAAAGATTCTTGACCGACACCCGGCCGGTCAGCATCTTCCACAGCATGCTGGCCTGCAGGGCCGTCATGTGCCAGCACTCCTTCACCGACGCGCCGAGCGCGCCAGCCAGCGAATAACTGCTGGGAACCGCCATGCTTGCGATCCATTCGGCGGATGGCTTGGCGAACTCCACGCGGATCTTGCCCGTGGTCACCCCGTCTTCCTGCTCCGCCAAGACCTGCATTGGCGTCGTGAAGGTCTCGCCGGCACGCCGATAGCTAACATTGAGGGTCGTGCCGGGTGCGGAGCGCACGCGTGCCACAAACTGTTCGCGATCAGCCATCGGCAGGTCATCAACCGCGAGGATTTCATCGCCGGCTCGCAGGCCCGCCGCCGCCGCCGGCCCGCCGCTGATGACGCCCGCAAGGATGGCCGGTGGGCCGACGAACAGGAAGCCGGCGCGGTCAGGCATGTTTTCCGGTTCGGTCATGGCGATGCGCTTGCCGCTGTCCGGGACATGCAGCAGGCGCTCGCGCCTGGCTCCCGACTCGCTAACGACACTCATCCGGACGTCGCCATCGTCACTCATCGCTTCGATGAGCGCGACCATCGCCGAACTGCGGCCCGACACCGCGTCATCGTTGATCGCGACGATGGTATCGCCGCGCGCCAGTCCGGCCGCGGCCGCCACTGAATCGGCGCGGACCTGGCCCACCACGGCGCGCCATTCGGTGCGACCGGAAACTGCCAGCACGATCCACAACAACAGCACGGCGAACAGGATATTGATCCCCGGCCCGGCTAACAAAACCAGGATTCGCTGCCACGGCGGGCGCTGGTTGAAGGCGCGGGCGCGGTCCTCGGGCGGGACCGGCGCCTCGCGCTCGTCCAGCAACTTGACGTAGCCGCCTAACGGAATGGAGGCGAGGACGAATTCGGTGCCGTGCTTGTCGGGCTTGCTGCGCCAGATCGCCGGGCCAAAGCCGACCGAAAAACGCAGCACCTTGAAGCCGAGGCGGCGCGCAACCCAGAAATGGCCGAACTCATGCACCGTTACCAGCACGCTGACGGCCACGATGAACCACACCGCAGCCCAAACTCCGTTACCCAGCGCATCGAGCATGTTCAGCGGGCTCCGACGTGCTTGGGGGCGTGGGCGGGCAACAGGCGACGGGCAGCACGCCGCGCCGCGTCATCGGC
>DAIQQI010000283.1:0-4350 GCA_036786925.1 Steroidobacteraceae bacterium | reverse complement strand
CAGCCCGTTGCGCAACGTCATCGCCTGCCATTGCACGCAGTGCCGCAAGCAGACCGGACATTACCTCGCGGCCACCAATGCGCAGCTCGCGGATTTCAGACTCCTGAGCAGCGACTCGCTGCGCTGGTACCGCGCGTCGCCACGGGCGCAACGCGGCTTCTGCGCGACCTGTGGCTCGACGCTGTTCTGGCAGGCCGACGGACGGGAGACTATTTCCATTGCCGCCGGCTCGCTCGACGGGCCGACCGGGCTGACAACCGAGGGCCATATTTTTTGCGCGGACCGAGGCGACTACTACAAGATCCATGACGAAGGCTACCGGCTGGAGCAATGGACCTGACATGCGCGCGGTATTGCTAACAGGCCACGGCGGCTTCGAGCGGCTCGAATACCGGGAGGATGTACCGGCACCCGTTCCGGCCGCCGGCGAAGTGCTGGTGCGGATCGGCGCTGCAGCCGTCAACAACACCGACATCAACGCGCGCACCGGCTGGTACTCCAAGTCGGTCCGGGAAGCGACCGGTGGCAGCAGCGCGCAAACCAACGCGAATGCCGGGGATGCCGGCTGGACCGGCGCGGCGATCGCGTTTCCGCGCACCCAGGGCGCCGACGGTTGCGGCGAGATTGTCGCCGTGGGGCCGGGTATCGCCAGCACACGGATCGGCGCGCGCGTACTGCTGGATCCGGTGCTGCGTGGCGGCGGGACCGAAGCTAACAGTTTTGGCTATATTGGTACCGATCGGGACGGCTGTTTTGCGGAATTTGTCGCGGTGCCGGATGCTAACGCCTGCGCTGTGAGCAGCAAGTTGTCGGACGTTGAACTGGCGTCGTTTCCCTGCTCCTACACCGCCGCCGAAAACATGCTGGCCCGGGCAGCCGTCAGGACGCGCGAGACCGTCGTCATCACCGGCGCATCGGGTGGCGTCGGCTCGGCGGCCGTGCAGCTCGCGCGCCGGCGTGGCGCCAGCATCATCGCGGTCGCGAGCAGTGACAAGTCGGCGGCATTGCGCGCGCTCGGCGCCAGCCGCGTGCTGCCACGCGACGCGAACCTGCTCGCCGAACTGGGCGCGGAATCCGTTGATGCAGTGATCGATTGCGTGGGCGGCGCGCAGTTCAGCTCGTACCTGCAGATATTGCGCCGCACCGGGCGCTACGCAGTCGCCGGCGCGATCGCTGGACCGATCGTCGAGCTCGACCTGCGCACGCTGTATCTCAAGGACCTGACGTTGTCAGGCTGCACGATTCCGGATGCCGGCCTGTTTGCCGAGCTGATCGGTTATATCGAGCGCGGTGAAATCAGGCCGCTGGTCGCAAGGACCTACGCGCTGCGCGATCTGGCAGCCGCCCAGCAGGAATTCCTGACCAAGCAGCACGTCGGCAAGATCGTGCTCAGCGTGGCGCCGGCAGCACCAGCAATTTGACCGCGCTGCGCGCCAGATCGGACAGGCCCGCGCCACCCTGCTGACCGTACGCGATGATCTCGCGTCGCATGCGCGGATCCCAGAATTTCGTCAGGTGACTCGCGACTTCCCGCGGCGCATCCGCGGGCGTCGACTCGGACGCAAAGAATGTCGCGATCTCGTTGGTCATCTTTACCAGATGATCAATATGCATTACTGCGTCTCCGTCACCCGCGGCTGCTGCCGTGCCGCCTTTGATCGCGCGCGCCAGGTGTCGGGCTGGCTGACCAGTGCAACCTGCACCGCCGTGACCTTGTACTCCGGACAGTTGGTCGCCCAGTCGGAATTGTCAGTGGTCACGACGTTAGCGCCGGACTCGGGAAAGTGAAAGGTCGTGTACACGACGCCGGGCTGCACGCGCTCGGTCAGGGTTGCGCGCATGACGGTGTCGCCGGCGCGGCTGGAAATGCCGGTCCAGTCACCTTCTCGAATACCGCGCGATTCCGCGTCATGCGGGTGGATCTCGAGGCGATCCTCGTCATGCCAGCGGTTGTTAGCCGTGCGCCGCGTCTGCGCGCCAACGTTGTACTGCGACAGCACCCGGCCGGTGGTGAGGATGAGCGGGTAGCGGCTCGAGGTGCGCTCGTCCGTCGGCACGTACTCGGTCACGTAGAACTTGCCCTTGCCGCGCACGAACTGCGACACGTGCATGGTCGGCGTGCCGTCGGGCGCGGCATCGTTGCAGGGCCACTGGATGCTGCCCAGCCGGTCCAGCTTCTCGTAGCTGACACCGGTGAAAGTCGGCGTGAGTCTCGCGATCTCGTCCATGATCTCGGACGGATGCCGGTAGTTCATCTCATAGCCGAGCGCCTTGGAAAGTTTCATGGTCACTTCCCAGTCCTGCAGACCCGCGAGCGGTTCGATGGCCTTGCGCACCCGCGAGATGCGCCGCTCCGCATTGGTGAAGGTGCCGTCCTTCTCGAGAAACGAAGAGCCCGGCAGGAACACGTGCGCGTACTTGGCGGTCTCGTTCAGGAACAGGTCCTGCACCACCAGGCACTCGAGCGCCGTGAGGGCCGCAACCACATGGTTGGTATTAGGGTCGGACTGCGCCAGGTCCTCGCCCTGGATATACATGCCACGGAAACTGCCATCCAGCGCCGCGTCGAACATGTTAGGAATGCGCAGCCCCGGCTCCGACTCGAGCGGCACATGCCAGGCGGATTCGAACAGACCGCGGACCGTGGCATCGGACACATGGCGATAGCCGCTGAACTCGTGCGGGAATGAACCCATGTCGCAGGCGCCCTGCACGTTGTTCTGGCCACGCAACGGGCTCACGCCCACGCCGGCGCGCCCGAGGTTGCCGGTCGCCATCGCCAGATTGGCAATGCCCATCACCATGGTGCTGCCCTGACTGTGCTCGGTGACGCCCAGGCCGTAGTAGATGGCCCCGTTGTCAGCACCGGCATACAGGCGCGCGGCGGCGCGCACCAGCGCAGCCGGAACGCCGGTCGCGGCTTCGGTCTGCTCGGGTGAATTGGCCGGGTCGGCAATGAATTTCTTCCACTTGGCGTAGGACGCCGCCTCGCAGCGCTCGGTGATGTAGTCGTCGCGGGTCAGTCCTTCGGTGACCACGACGTGCGCGAGCGCATTGATCAGCGCTACGTTAGTGCCGGGCCGCAGCTGCAGGTGATAATCGGCCTCGATATGCGGCGCTCGGACCAGGCCGATGGCGCGGGGATCAAGAATGATCAGCTTCGCGCCCTGGCGCAGCCGCCGCTTCATCTGTGACGCGAACACCGGATGCCCCTCGGTGGGGTTCGCGCCGATCACCATGATGACGTCGGCCTGCATGACCGAATCGAACTCCTGGGTTCCCGCCGACTCACCCAGCGTGTGCTTGAGCCCGTAGCCGGTCGGCGAATGGCAGACGCGCGCGCAGGTGTCGACATTGTTGTTAGCAAAGGCGGCGCGCACCAGTTTCTGCACCAGGAAGGTTTCTTCGTTGGTGCAACGGGACGAGGTGATGCCGCCCACCGAGTACTTGCCGTGCTCGGCCTGGATGCGCTTGAATTCCTGCGCCGCATAGCCGATGGCCTCGTCCCAGGAGACTTCGCGCCACGGGTCGCTGATGCGCTTGCGGATCATCGGTCGCGTAACGCGATCCGGGTGGGTGGCGTAGCCGAAGGCAAAACGGCCCTTGACGCAGGCGTGACCGTGATTGGCATGACCATCCCGGTTGGGCGCCATGCGCACTACTTCGGCGCCCTTGGGGCCGTCCTTGATTTCCGCCTTGAACGAGCAGCCAACGCCGCAGTACGCGCAGGTCGTCGCGACCGATCGGGTCGGCTGGCCTTGTACCGCGATCGTCGTTTCCGACAGCGCGGCCGTCGGACAGGCTTCGACGCAGGCGCCGCAGGACACGCACTCCGAGTCGATGAAGTCCTGGCCCTGGCTGGCGGAGATCTGCGACTCGAAGCCGCGACCGGCCATGGTCAGCGCCAGCGTCCCTTGCGTTTCATCGCAGGCGCGCACGCAACGCGAGCAGGCGATGCACATGTTAGGGTCGAAGACAAAATACGGGTTGGTCTGGTCTTTTTCCAGGCCGGCATGTCTCTCACCGGCGAGGCCATAGCGGGTCTCGGTGACGCCGCAGACCTCGGCCATGTTCTGCAATTCGCAGTGGCCATTCGCAGGACAGGTCACGCAATCCAGCGGATGATCGGAAATATAGAGTTCCATGACGCCATGGCGCAGCTCGCTCAGCTTCGGGCTTTGCGTGCGGATCTTCATGCCATCGGCCACCTGGGTCGTGCAGGATGCCGGGTAGCCCTTGCGTCCTTCGATTTCCACCAGGCACAGGCGACAGGAGCCGAACGACTTCAGCGTGTCGGTCGCGCACAGCTTGGGTACGCTGACGCCGGCCGCGCTCGCGGCGCGCATGATC
>DAIQQI010000282.1:0-4378 GCA_036786925.1 Steroidobacteraceae bacterium | reverse complement strand
CGGTTTCACAGGAGATTCCACCATGCATCGTCGTGAATTGTTAGGTCTGGCAGCCGGTTCTGCGCTCGTGGCCCACACCCTGCAGGGTGACATCGCGCAGGCGCAGGAGTATTTCTCCACTATCAGTGTGCCGGGTGCGGCCGCCGGCAAGGCCGGCCCGGTTACCGGCTCCAAGGGGCCGCTGCATCGCGGCACCGACGGGCGTCTGCTGCGCATGGGCTCGCTCGATCTCGAAAGCCAGCAGGACTTCACGCTCGGATTCCGCCAGATGCACGCCAGGCAGATTCGCGTCGCGGCTAACAACGCGTTCCAGCGTCTGCTGGAGGCGGAGGGCATCGACCCGGCCACGCCGATGTCGGTCGAGCAGGTGCGCGAGCTGGTCGCGAAAGATCCGGCGATCAACTTTGGCGTCAAGTGCTGGCTCTCGAACCAGCAGATCACCTGGAAGACGCTGCGGGATTACTACCACCAGAACGCCGACTACTACCTCGCGGAGATGGAAGCGGCGGACAAGTCGGGCCCGGGCGCCCTGGTGCTGTCGCCGGCCATGACAATCCCGGACTATGCCCGGCACGAGATCCACATCCAGCCGGGCGGCTATGTCGGCGATCCGTTCGCCGGCCACATCTACCATTACGGCACGAACAGCTTCTACATCAGCCAGTACGGTCACAATGAGCAGGACGAGATCCATCGGTCCATGGCCGGCCAGATGCCGATTCCAGCGGACGGCAAGGTCAAGCGCATCCTCGACATGGGCTGTGGCGTCGGCCAGCTGACGGTGGCCCTGAAGGAGCGCTTCCCGGATGCTGAGGTCTGGGGCATCGATGTCGGTGGCCCCATGGTGCGCTACTCGCACATGCGCGCCGCGCGTATGGGTATCGGCGCGAATTTCGCGCAGCAGCTGGCCGAGGACACCGGCTACCCCGACAACCATTTCGATATCGTGACCAGCTACATCATGCACCACGAGATGCCGGCGGATGTCACCCGCCAGGTCATTGCCGAGGCGCAGCGCGTGACCCGTCCGGGCGGTGTCTACTACCCGATCGACTTCAAATCGGGCGGCACCAGGACGAACCCGCGCCAGATGTACAGCCGCTGGTGGGACCATCGCTGGAACAACGAGGTCTGGAGCCTTGAGTACCACTCGATGAGCCTCACGGACGAAGTCGCGCAGCGCGGCTTCACTCAGGTGCAGAACGCCACAGCCGCACTGCCGGGCTTCGGCGTGCGGCACTTCGTCAGGACGGCCTGAGCCGCCGCGGCGCGACGCTGCAACTGACGGAGGCGAATGGTGAGCGAATTGGCGGCGAACGCGACTCGAAGACACCTGCTGTTCGCAGCCGCAGGCCTCAGCGGCGCAGCGCTCGCGGCGCCACGGGGTACGTTGCCACATAACTCGCCCCTCGACCTCAGCGATCCGCGAGTTGCGCTCGAGTGCTACGTGAAGCTGCGCGGTACGACCGCCAACGAGACGGTGTTCCAGCCCTACGGCGGTGACATCTTCCTGTCAGCAGACGGCAGGCTCGGCGTGCCGCTGTTAGGGTTCTGGGGGCTGCAAAAATCAATTTGGCGGCGCAGCACCGATGGCAGCTGGACCAATCAGGATTACGACCTCGGCTTCTATGTCGATTACCAGACACGCGCGATCCTGGATCGCTGGCGCAATCCGGTCACGGGTCGCGAGGTGAAAGTGTATCACTACCGCGGCGGGCCCACGGGCGGTCGCTTCGCGTTAGGTGCCGGGGCCGGTGCCGGCGATCCGTACAGCAACCTCAAGGGTCGCTGGACCGTGGCTGGCCGGCAGGTGTGGTACACAGTCTCGGTCTGGGGTGAGCGTCCGAATCCACTGAAAAGCGGCGAATTCCTCGAGTCCTGGTCGGGCGACACGCTGCGCAATTCGATGACAAGCACCTATTCCGGTCCGATCGCAGAGCTTGCCGATGCCGCTGTGAACCAGGTTGGCGGACTGCAGGTCTGGAGCAACGCGTCGTCGTGGATGCACTGGATGGAGATGGGCCAGCGGCCCGGCTACAACCACTGGCGCTGGATCGGCGCGAAAGGCACGGCGGTTCGCGATCTCGATCCCGCTCTGGTTGCCGCAGCCGAGCGGGTCTGGCCCGGCTATGTGACGCGAGACGCGGCCTGGAAGACGCCGACCTCCGGCGGGCTGGACTACCTGCGCCTGCGCCGTGGACTGCCGGTGACCGACTGATGCAACATCGCTTGTTAGCAAAAATCGCTTGGTAGCGTCCGGGTAATCTTAGGAGTATGACGATGCACATGACCTTGGCACTTGCCGCGTGTCCTTTCGGCGTGTTGTCGACACTGTTCGCACTGACGCCGCTGTCCGCCAACGCGGCCGCTGACGTCGCAGGCAACGAGCCGGCCGCGGTGCTGCAATTTACTTCGGTGACCGGGGCAGGGGGCGTACCGCTCAACGTGGTTTCAGCGGGCGACCCGTCGAATCCGTCGATCCTGTTAGTACACGGCATAGGCCAGAGTTACGTGAGTTGGGAAAATCAACTCCGCTCACCGCTGACCGATCATTTCTTTGTGGTCGCTTATGACCTGCGTGGCCATGGCAATTCCGGTAAACCGTGGAACAAGGAGGCCTACCAGGACCATCGCCAGTGGGCGGGCGATGTGCAGGCCGTCATCGCAGCAATGCGTCTCGATCATCCGGTGCTGGTGGGATGGTCTTACGGAACTCTGGTGGTCGCGGACTACGTCAGGGCCTATGGCGCAAGCGGACTGCGGGGCATGGTGTTAACAGGTGCGTACGGCGGGCTGACGCCTCCACCCCAGGCGCCGCCGGCGCAAGCGGCGATGGCAGCGCGCATGGCGCTGATGCGCAAGCAGCAAGCCAGCGGCAACATCGAGGACAACATTGCGGCTGCGGCGAATTTTTCCCGGTTTCTCACCGGCCGTGAGCTGCCGGCCGACTACTACCTGCGGGCGACCCGGATTTCCATGATGCTGCCGGGCTATGCGCGCCGCTGGATGTTCGATCGCCCGCTGGCAAATGCGGACCTGGTTGCGAAGATCACGGTGCCGCTGTTGATCACGGTCGGCGGCAAGGACCCAAGCACGCCGGAAAAAGACGCGCGCGACCTGGCGGCGACAGTGGCCGGTGCGCGCCTCAGACTGTATCCCGAATCCGGACACTCACCGTTTGCCGAGGAGCCGGATCGATACACGCGCGAGCTGGCCGAATTCGCGCGCCTGCGTGCAACGAACCTGCGCGCCCACTAGCGGGCTTGCCGCAGGGCGGCCAGCAGCTGCAGATTCAGCGCCCTGGCGTTAGCCAGCCAGCCGCTCGGCGATCTCGCGGGCGGCGCGCTCGCCGGATTCCATGGCGGCCTCCATGCCCACCTCCATGGTGCGCAGATGCTCCCCGGCAAAATGGAGATTGGCGTGCGGTCTGGCCATCACGCGTGCCCAGGCCAGGGTCTTGCCCGGTACATATTGATGACTGCAGCCGCGGATGGTGGGTGATTGCTCCCAGGAATGAGCGCCCACGAATTCCAGTTGGCCGCGCGTTGACGGACGAATCCGCTCGATTTCGGCGATGGCGAACCGGCCGCGCTCAGCGGGCGGCATGGCGTCGAGCTTGCGCGAGTTTTCGCTGAATGCCAGCGCGCTGATCAGTTGACGCGAGCGGTCGGATTCAATCTGCTGGCGGATCAGATTGAATGCGCCGTCGGTCCACATCGATGCGTCGATCCCGTCAGCCTCCCAATACGGCGACTTAACGCGCAGCCAGACCTGGCTCTGGTTGCCATACGGCATGCGCTGCACGGCATCGGCCTGCTCGCCCTGCAACCTGGGCGCAATGGCAATAGACCGCAGCACGGAGAAGGGAACGGCAGCGAGCGCGAAGCGCGACCGGAACCGGGCGCCGTCGGCGCAGCGCAGGTCGCAGTGTCCGGCTGTGATGTTGATCGCAATCACTCGCTTGCGAAATTGCAGCTGAGCGCCGACCGAGGCACTCATCGCGTCCGTGAGTCGCGAGGTTCCACCGACCACATGCTGCGAGAGGATACCGGCTCGCTCGAACGCATCCTTGCCGCGAAGCTGTTCTGCATCGACGGTGTCCGCGCCGATTTTTGCGCGTGTAGCCTCCTGCATCATGCGCAGCACCGAGAGTTCCTCCAGCGGACGCCCCTGCGACACGCGGATAATGCGGCGCGCTTCGCTGGAAGCGCCGAGGCGATCCAGCCAGGCAGCCAGCGAGATATCGTAGGCGGAGGCATCGTCGGCCAGCCAGCCATCCAGTGTCTTGAAGGGCGTGCGCCCCTCTACGTAGTAGCCGCCCAGAGCGTGCGGGGCGACGTTACGTTCGGGGCCAACCGTCTTGTTGAGGCTGGAGGAC
>DAIQQI010000046.1:0-14265 GCA_036786925.1 Steroidobacteraceae bacterium | reverse complement strand
TCGCGCGCGTCCAGCGCATGCGTCGCACCGAATTCGAGCGCCAGCGCCAGTCGCTCCGGATTGATGTCGATCGCAACGATGCGCGCACATTGCGCGAGCCTCGCGCCCATGACCGCGGCGAGACCAACCGATCCGACGCCAAAAATTGCGATGCTGGTTCCGGGCTTAGCGCCCAGTGTGTTGAGCACTGCGCCGGCGCCCGTCTGAATGCCGCAACCCAGCGGACCGGCCAGCTCGAGCGGCATCGCGTCGGGCAAGCGTATGACGTTGTGCTCGGTCGCGAGCGCATGGGTAGCGAACGACGACTGTTGGAAGAACGCGCCGTGCACCACGGCGCCCGCGCTATCGCGCAGCGTAATCGAGCCGTCTTCACGAGCGCCGCCGAATTGCAGCTCGTGTCCCGCTTCGCAGGCCGCCATCTGCTCGGTGCGGCAATTCTGGCAGTGGCCGCAGAAGCCGAAAGTCATCGCGACCCGGTCGCCAGGCCTGACGCGCGTGACGGCGGAACCGGTTTTTTCCACGATGCCTGCGCCTTCATGACCAAACACCGCCGGCAGCGGAAATCTTTTTGGCGCGAACAGGTCGGTGTGGCAGACACCGGCTGCGACGACGCGCACCAGCACTTCATCGGCGCGCGGCTCATCCAGCTCCAGGGTTTCGATGCGCACTGGCGCATCCACGGCGCGACAGACCGCGGCGGAAATCTGCACTAGGCGCGCGCCAACATCGTTGGTCTTTGCGCCTGCTACCAGGAACCGGTGTTAGGCATCGACGCCCAGGGCTCGGCCGGCGCGCGCCGCTCGCCCTTCTGCAGCAGCTCGATCGAGATGCCGTCGGGCGACCTGACAAACGCCATGAAACCATCGCGCGGTGGACGCAGGATCGTGACACCAAGGTCCATCAGGCGCTTGCAGGTCGCGTAGATGTCGTCAACTGCGTAGGCGAGATGCCCGAAATTGCGGCCGCCCGTGTAGGGCTCGGGGTCCCAGTTATAGGTCAGCTCGACCTGCGCATCATGATCGCCGGGCGCCGCGAGAAAAATCAGCGTGTGCCGCCCCGGAGCATTGTCCTTGCGGCGGATTTCTTCCAGGCCTAACGCGCCACAGTAAAACTTCAGCGATGCGTCCACGTCGGTGACACGCACCATGGTATGCAGGTATTTCATCGTCAGAACATCTCCGAAGGTCCCGGGCCTTTCTGGTCGCGCGGCGGCGGCGCGCGCGCGCTGATGTGCTCGCCGGTGATCATCGCGTCATAGGACTGGCCCGGACCGACCATCGGGTAAACGCCCGCATCCGGATCAATGATGACATCGAGAAACGCCGGACCCTTGAAGCTGACAAACTCGTCGACCACGCGGGTGACATCGGCTTTCCTGTCGAGCCGGACGGCGTACTTGAAGCCGTCGGCCTGCGCGGCTTTCACGAAATCCTTCTTGTGCAGCGATTTGTCGCTGCCCGACATGCGGCTCTCGAAAAAGAGCTTCTGCCACTGGCGCACCATGCCGTCGCCGAAATTGTTCAGCACCACAACTTTGATCGGCAGGTCATAGGTGGTCACGGTTTCGAGCTCGCCTATATTCATGCGGATCGACGCATCACCATCGATGTCGATCACGAGTTTGCCGGGATTGGCGATCTGCGCACCGATGGCGGCCGGCAGGCCAAAACCCATCGTGCCCATGCTGCCCGACGTCAACCACAGGCGCGGCTCGCGAAAATCGATGTACTGCGCGGCCCACATCTGGTGCTGGCCGACGCCGGTGGTGACGATCGCCTCGCCGCGCGTGCGCTTGTTGAGCTCTTCGATCACGTAGTACGGCTGGATAAGCTTGCTGGCGCGGTCGTAGTTCATCGCATGACGGGATTTCAGTTCCGCCAGGTGCTTGTGCCAGGCCGCCAGCGCCAGCGGCGGTCGCTGGTAGTGACCGCGGCCATAGGCGGTAAGCGCCACCAGGGCTGGCGCCAGCAGGCCCACGTGCGACCAGTGCACGCGTTTGACCTTGTTGATTTCGGCGCGATCGATGTCGATGTGCGCGATCGCCCGCGCCTGCGGCGCGAACTTCGGCGGATTGCCGGCCACGCGATCGTCGAAGCGCGCGCCCAGCGCGATCAGGAAGTCGCAATCCTCGACCGCATAATTCGCGAACGCCGCGCCGTGCATGCCTAACATATGCATCGACAGCGGATCGGTCGTGTCGACCGCGCCAATGCCCATCAGGGTCGTCACCACCGGGATGTTGAACGCGCGCGCAAACTCGCGCAGTTCGCGCGACGCCGCGCCATTGATGACGCCGCCACCGGCATAAATCAGGGGTTTTTCGGACTTCGCCAGCATGGCGAAAAACGCCGCGGCTTCATCATCCTCGATGCCGGCGTTCTGGGTCGCGAACAGGCGCTTGCGATAGCCCGGGATCGGCAGCACGCCCTCACCGCGGAACTCGCCACGCCAGTTCTGGATGTCCTTGGGCAGGTCCACCACCACCGGCCCCGGCCGGCCGGTGCGCGCGATCTCGAAGGCGGTGCGCATGGTCGCTTCAAGTTTGTTAGGGTCGGTCACCAGGAAGATGTGTTTCGCCACCGAACCCATCAGCGCCGGCACGGGCGCTTCCTGGAACGCGTCGGTGCCGATCGCCGAGGTCGGCACCTGGCCGCAAATGACGACCAGCGGAATCGAATCCGCCATGCAGTCGCGGATTGGGGTCACGGTGTTGGTGGCGCCGGGGCCCGAGGTCACGAGGCAGACGCCGACCTCGCCGGTCGAGCGCGAGTAGCCGGCCGCCATGAACCCGGCGCCCTGCTCGTTGGCCGGGACGATCAGCGGCATCTGGGCCTCGCCCTTCGCGACCCGCGCCTGGTTGTACAGAAACACGGCGTCGTAGGTCGGCAGGATCGCCCCGCCCGAGTAGCCGAAGATCGCCCGCGTGCCCTCATCCGCGATGATCTGGATTACCATTTCCGCGCCCGACATGGCGCGGCCGGCGAGCGGATGCAGGGACGGCGATGGAACGGTGGCGCGGACTTCGGCGGACATGATCGTTCAACCCTACCAGCTGGCGGAATAACGGCAAGGCCAAAGACCAGTCCGAAGGCAAAAAATTGCGCGCGCAAGCCACCGCTCAGCCGGTATTCTTGGGCCGTCATGCGCCACATCATCGCCATCCAACTGCAGAACGAAGCCGGTGCGCTGACCCGCGTTGCCGGCATGTTTTCCACCCGCGGCTACAACATCGAGAGCCTGTCGGTCGCCGCGACCAATGATCCGGCCATGTCGCGGCTGACCCTGGTCACCCGCGGCTCGGACGCCGTCATCAGCCAGATTGTCAGCCAGCTGAACAAGCTCATCGACGTCGTCAGCGTCGAGGACATGACCGGCGGTGAGCACCTGGAGCGGGAGCTGGTGCTGCTGAAACTGAAGCTGCGGCCGGAGCAGGTCGACGCGGTGCGTGGCTACGTGGTGCGTACGGGTGGCCGTGTGCTGGAGCCTGGGTTGCATTGTTTTATCGTCGAGTTGACGGCGAACGAGGTCGAGGTTGAGCGCTTTGTGCGCGACCTGGCCGACGGCGCCGAGCTGCTGGAAGTGGTCCGGTCGGGCGCGCTGGGCATGTCGAAAGCGCGTGCCGAGCGCCGGTAACGACGCGATATTGTAACGATTTTGATGTTAATAGGGCCTATTAACCGCTTCTTTGTTTCCTTAGCGGATTAATATTGTCAATTGCAGGCTGTCGTTCAAAAACCCGTACCGGACTTCTCGCTGCTGCGAACCTATCGGGCACCCCTGCATGCGAACGCCTGGAATGAATTCATGGATTGCTTTGCCGCCGAACTCCCCCGGACGGCGTCGCTCGCCGAGTTCATCCGTGCGTTCTACGACAGCCTGCCATTTCGCCTCGAGCGTCGCATTATCCAGGTGCTTATCGGCAGGCCATCGACCACACAGGATGTGCAGGCGCTGGCCAGCGGCGCGGCCGAGGATTTCTCCGCCTGGGTGGTCCTGGAGCGCACCGACACGCAGATACTGTTAGGCGACTTCCGCGGCCAGACACGGTCGTGGCTTGCAGTGCGGCCGCTGCCCGGCGGCGGTACGCAACTGCTGTTCGGCTCGGGTATCCGGTCGGTGCCGGACCCGGTCACCGGCGCGCCAGCGAGGAGTTGGGGGTTCCGCGCGCTGGGCGGCTTTCACCTGCTGTACTCGCGCGTACTGCTGGGCGCAGCGCGGCGGCGGCTGGCCGGCTAGCTGGGTCGCCGGCTAGCGCCTAGGGATAGGCCGGCCAGGCGGCGGAATCGATGGTTTCCCGATAGGCGTGCCAGGCGGCGTGCCCGATCACGGGCATGGTCACAATCAGCCCCACCAGGGCGGTCGCAAAACCAATCCCGATCGCAGCCACGATCAGCAGACTCCACACCAGCATCGCGGGCTTATTGCGCAGCACCGCATTGATGCTGGTGACAACCGCGGTCACGCCATTGACCCGCCGGTCGAGCAGCATCGGCAGGGCAAAAGCGCTGGCAGCGAACACGACCGCCGCGAAAATCGATCCCACGGCGCTGCCGATTGCAAAAAACTGTGCGAGCTCGGCCAGCGTGGGCTGGCCGCTTTCCGGGTAGAAGATATGCACCGCGGTCCCGGCCCGAACCCAGACCAGGCCGACCACCAGCAGGGCCAGCGAATACACCAGCGCATCGCCGAGCCTTTCGCGCTCCTCGAGCATCACGCGGCGCAGCGACGGCTGTTCGCCCCGCGCCAGCTCGGCGCTGATCGCATAGATCCCGAGCCCGAGCACCGGCGCCAGGAACACAAAGGTCGAGAGCATGACGATCAGCATCCAGCCGCTGCCGTAGCTCCATGCCACATAGCTGACCGCGGCGCTGATCAGGAAGATAACCAGGCCATAGGTAAGGCTCTGGCGCGGCGCTGCTAACAAATCGCCCCAGCCAAGCCGGATCCAGCGCCACGGAGCGCCCGGCGACAGATGACGACAGGGAGCGACAAACGGCAGAGCGTCCGTCGGTGCCGGAGTCATGGCGCCTGCCCGCCAGCCATGCGGTTAGAGCGGCAGCACCATGCTGCCGACGGTCGGGCCCCGCGGTTTGCGGGATATCCGGTTCTTGAACTTCGGCGGTTTCACGACCAGCACATCGCAGGGCAGCTGATCCAGCATGCGCTCGGCGGTATTGCCGATCAGCAGCCGCGCGACGCCGCGCCGCGAAATGGCTCCCATGACCATGACTTGCGCCCGCGACCGGCGCACTGCGCTGGCAAAGGCATCCGCGACCGAACCCATCAGCAGGTGGCGCCTGTTAGGCGGCACCTTGGCGGCAATTGCCAGCTGCGAGAAAGCTTTTTCAATGGTTTTCGAGTGCTGGTCTTCCGCGTCCTGCGGCACCCAGAGCGGCCCGGGCATGCCTGGCATCGGCGGCACCGCGACCGACAGCGGCTGCCAGCTGTGCACCATCTGCACATTGCCGCGCAGCGCCGTGGCCACGCGCGATCCCGCAGCTAACAAAAGCCGGTCCAGCCGGGCCGGTTTGTCCGCGGCATGCAGCGGGTCGACTGCCACCAGCACGCCCGGGCGCCGATACGGCCGGGTCGACTTGACGAGCAGCAACGGCACCGGGCAGTTGCGGATCAGCTCCCAGTCGACATTGCGCAGGAATACCCGCGCGGCCGGCAAATGCTTGTGCACCACGGCAACGACCAGATCGGCTTTGGTGGCGGCCGCGCGGCGCAGGACGGCCTCGAAAGCCGGATAATCCCACTCGACGCGGCAACTGACGACCACGCCCTTCAATTTCGCCTGCGCGACTTTTCGCTCGAGTTTTGCCGTTGAACGACTGACTGACGTCGCGAGCACGCTCTTGTAATTGAAGTCGGCGCGCCCGATGCGCGGCGGCACCAACACCACGGATTCCGCGATCGCGTGGTAGACCTCGATTCGCGTGCGCGCGGAGCCCGCCAACGCCGCCACTTTGCGCAGCAACGCCGGCCGCAACTCGTCGATATCGCGGACCGCCAGCAGTATTCGTTTGAAGCCCTTGCTCATATTTTTTGGCTCATGTTTTTAGTAAATCCGCTCCAACCGCGCCGAGCATCAGGACAAACACGTATGCACTATCGCCGCTTCCGAACTAAGGTGTCAAATTGCTGGAGGTTGAAATGTTGCCCATCAAGAGAATCCTGGTCACGATTGCCCTGCCGGGCGCCGTCGACCAACCGGGCGCCGACAAGGCATTCTTGTTAGCGGCTGCCACGGGCGCAGACGTGGAGTTGTTCCACGCGGCGTTTGACCCGGAAGCCGACCGCGGCGATCGCAGCCGGGTAATCGGGCTGCGGCAAATGCAGCTGCGCCAGATCGCGATGGCGCGCCAGCCGCCGGAGTCGACAGTCGTTGTCAAAGTCGACTGGTCATCGAACGCGAACGCAGCCATCGTCGATGAGGCCGCGCGCTTCCGGGCAGACCTGGTCGTCGGCCAGTCCGCGCGCCGCGGCGCGGCGCGCCATGTGCTGAGCTATCACGACTGGCATCTGATCCGTGAGCTTTCGCAACCGCTGTTGCTGGTCAAGTCTGCGAAGCCGTGGCAGGGCCGGGATGTGATCGCCGCGATCGATCCCCTGCACGCGCATGACAAGCCGGCGGCGCTCGATAAGCGCCTGTTGGCCGCTGGCAAGACGGTTACGAAATGGACCGGCGGCAAGCTGCGGGCGTTTCATGCCCACGCGCCGGCGCTGACCTATCTGCCCGGTACGGCGCTCCATCCGATACCGACGCTGGCCTCGCCGGCCGAGCAGCGGCGGCGCGAGCGCGCGGTGCGTGCCCGGGTGCTGCGGGTGACGCGCGCCGCGGGCCTGCCAGCCGGTCGCGCCGAGGTTATTCCAGGCGATGTGGTGCGCGACCTTCCGGCATTCGCCAGCCGCATCAATGCGGCGGTCGTCGTGTTAGGTGCGATTTCGCGGTCGATGCTGGGCCGCTGGCTGATCGGCTCCACCTCCGAGCGCGTGCTGGATAAACTCGAAACCGATGTACTGATCCTGCACCCCGAGCGCAGCGCGCGCCGGCGCAGTACCCGGGCTCGTTAGCCGCCGGTTCAGACCAGGAAGCGCTGCACCGCCGCACGCACTACATCGGGCACATCCACGGATTTGCGGCTCTGCGCATCGACGTAGACGTGCACGAACCGGCCGACGGCGACCGGATCGGTTTCCCGGCCGCGAAACACGCCAATGCCATACACGACGCTGCGCCGGCCAAGCCGCTCGCAGCGCAGGCCGAGCTGCAGCTCATCGGGAAACGATATCGATTTCAGGAACCGGCAGCTGGTCTCGGCGACGACCCCGATGGCCGGCAGCGAGCGGATATCGGTAGCCGTCGCATCTAACAACCAGCCATTTACGGCCGTGTCGAAGTAGGAGTAATAGACGACGTTGTTGACGTGACCATAGACGTCGTTGTCCATCCAGCGCGTGCCCATGGCGCGAAACACGCGAAAATCGCCGCGCGCTGGCGTTACCGATCCGGCATCGGGCGGGTTTGCTGCGGCTGTAACGGACGAAGGATCCGTCTCTCTGGCGCTCATGCGCGGATTCTGACATTTTTACGTCATGAAAACCCGCGCCGCCCTGCTGACTGCGATGAAAGCCCCGCCACCCTACGCGAACTCGCGGCCGCTGGAGATCGCGGACGTCGAGCTTGCGCCGCCTGGACCGGGCGAAGTGCTGGTGCGCATACGCGCCGCGGGCCTGTGTCACTCCGACCTGTCGGTCATTGACGGCAACCGTCCGCGACCGCTGCCCATGGTGCTCGGCCACGAAGGCGCTGGTGAAGTGGTGGAACTCGGCAGCGGCGTGCGCGGTCTCGCCGTGGGCGATCATGTCGTGACCGCGTTCGTGCCGAGCTGCGGTCACTGTGCGCCATGCCGCGACGCGCGGCCCGCGTTGTGCGAACCGGGGTTCGCCGCCAACTCCGCCGGCACCCTGCTGTCCGGTGCGCGCCGGCTGCAACGCGCCGGCGCCGCCGTCAACCACCATCTCGGTGTCTCGTGCTTTGCGGAATACGCCGTCATGGCGCAGGAATCCCTGGTGCGTATCGATCGCAGCGTGTCCTTCGCGCAGGCGGCCGTGTTTGGCTGCGCGGTGATGACCGGCACCGGCGCGGTGCTCAACACCGCCGCGCTGCCACGCAACGCAAGCGTCGCGGTGCTGGGTCTCGGGGGCGTGGGACTGGCGGCTTTGTTAGGCGCACGGCTGCGCGAGGCGCGTGAGATCGTCGCGGTGGATTTGTCGGATAACAAGCTGGCCCTCGCCCGCGAGCTCGGCGCGACGCGCTGTTACAACGCCGCCGATCCGGACGTGGTGACAAAGATCCGCGAGGACAGCAAAGGCGGGCTCGAGTTCAGCTTCGAAATGGCGGGATCGGTGCGCGCGCTCGAAACGGCCTGGCAGATTACGCGGCGCGGCGGCACGACGGTCACGGCCGGCCTGTCGAATCCGGAGGCCAGGTTCACCGTCAGCCACCTCAGCATCGTCGCCGAGGAGCGCACGCTCAAGGGCTCCTACCTCGGCAGCTGCGTGCCGAGCCGCGACATCCCGCTCTACATCCAGTATTTCCAGCAGGGCAAGCTGCCGGTGGACCGTTTGTTAGCCGAGCGCCTGACGCTGAACGACATCAACGCCGGCTTCGACCGGCTCGCCAGCGGCGAGACCATAAGGCAGATCGTCGAATTCCCCTGAGCGCAGCGCCGTTCATAGCGTTAGCAGGCCCTTGGGCAGCAGCACCGTCGCGCCGGTGGTGCGGCGCGCTTCCAGGTCGCGATGCGCCTGCGCCGCGTCCTTGAGCGCATAACGCTGGCCGATGCGCACCTTGACCTTGCGCGATGCCAGCATGCGAAACATTTCGCGCGCCGCTGCCGTCAGCGCGCCCGGTTGCCCGATGTAATCGAACAGGCTCGGGCGGGTCAGAAACAGCGAGCCGCGCTTCGACAGCTCGAGCGGCGAGATCGCCGGCGGCGGGCCCGAGGCGTTGCCATAACTCACCACCATGCCTAACGGACGAGCGCTGTCGAGCGAATCCATGAACGTATCTTTGCCGACCGAGTCATAGACGACCGCCGCGCCAACGCCCTTGGTGAGCGCGCGGACCTGCGGCGCCAGCGGCGCCCCGTCAGCGATCAGCACCTGATGGCAGCCGTGGGCCCTGGCGAGCACCGCCTTGGCCTCGCTGCCGACGACACCGATGACCTTGCCGCCGAGCGCGCGGCCCCACTGCGTCAGCAACAGCCCTACGCCGCCGGCGGCCGCGTGCACGACGATCCAATCGCCGCGCTGCACGCGGTAAGTCCGGCGCAACAGATAGTGCGCAGTAAGACCTTTCAGCATCACCGCCGCGGCGGTTTCGTCGCTGATGCCGCTCGGCAGCTTGACCAACAGGCCGGCGGCGACATTGCGCTGCGTGCAGTAGCTGCCTGGTTTCGAGTCCACGTAGGCGACGCGGTCACCCTTGCGCAGGCCCCTGACCTTCGGGCCGAGCGCCTCGACCACGCCGGCCGCCTCGCGACCTAACACGCCGGGCAGCGGCATCGCGTACAAGCCGGTTCGACCGTAGACATCGATGAAGTTCAAGCCGATGGCGGTGTGCCGCAGCCGCACTTCGCCGGGCCCCGGCGGCGCGATATCGATTTCCTCGAAGCGCATAACCTCCGGGCCGCCGGTCTGGTGGATGCGAATCGCCTGAGCTTTGTCAGCTAACGCGCTCATGGTTTCGATCCGTCGGCCGCCTTGGGTGCGACCACATATCCCAGTTGTTGAATCATGCTCATCAGGTCGGCGTTCCCCCAGCGTTCGACCACCTTGCCTTTCGCGAAACGATAGATGTCGATGCCGCTGATCACGTAGGACTTGTGTGTGGGCGGATTTCCCGCCACGCCGACGTTGTCCTGCGCGTGGATACTGGTACGCACGATGATGTACTCGCCGGAACAGAGGATAAGGTCGTCGACCAGGCGCCGCTCTGGATCATTGCGCTTCGAGGCCGTCCACATCGCGGCCATCTGCTCGGGGGTGACCTTGCGCACCGAGGCGCCGCCGGAATCCACATTGTGCGAGATGATCTCCGGCCCATAGAACTCGGCAACGCGGCTGGCGTCACGCTGCATGAACAGGATGTCGTGAATTTTCAGATAGGTCTGAAGGTTTTTCTGACTGCCCGGGCAATTGATGACCGGCTTTGGGTCCTGCGCAAGGGTTGGCGGCGCAGAAAAAGCTAACAGAACGGCTGCGACAAAAAGATAACGCATGATTGGCTCTCCTTGTACCTATTCTATGCGTATTCCTACGTAGAGACAGCTGTAACCGGCTCGGTGATCCTTGAAGTGGATAGTTGAGGAGAACTGACATGAAACTAAATGAAGGCACTGCCGACCGCGTCCTGCGGGTCGTGGTTGGCCTGATCGTACTAAGTCTTTTTTTCGTTCTGGACGGCAACAGCCGCTACTGGGCGTTTGTGGGCCTGGTGCCGCTGATGACAGGTCTGGTGGGCTACTGCCCGCTCTATAGCCTGCTGGGCTTCAACAGCTGCCCGGCGAACCAGGCCGGCAAATGACGACCCGGCGCGAACGGCTGGAATCCCGGCGGGACGAGTTGCGCACGCGACTCGCATCGGTTCGCGCCGATCTGTCCCGCAAACGTGAGCCCCTGAGCGCGGACTTTGCGGACCAGGCGACGCAGCGCGAGAACGATGAGGTCCTGGAAGGAATCGGGCGTTCAACCGAGATTGAACTCGGCCAGCTCGAACTGGCGCTGCGCCGCATCCAGTCCGGCGATTATGGTACTTGCGCAAAATGCGGCGCCGGCATCGAGTCGGCCCGGCTGGACGTCATTCCGTACACTGACCGTTGCAGCAACTGCGCACAGTAGTATCACTTACGTAAACCTCCGAACTTGAGATTGGCCTCGCCAGTACTACTATGCTGGCGTTGGAGGTAGAGATTGAAAGTTGAAGGAGGTGCTTTTTTATGAACCTGATCAAATGGGATCCGTTCCGCGAAATGGATGACGTCTTTGGCCGTGCGCTGCCGGCGATGTTCGGCCGCCTGCCGATGGTCGCTAACAGAGAAGCAGACTATGCTTGGGCGCCCACCGCGGACATCAGCGAAACCGAGACCGAATACCTGATCCGCGCCGAGCTGCCAGCGGTCAAGAAGGAAGATGTCAAGATCACACTTGATCGCGGCATGATCACGATTGAAGGCGAGCGCAAGGAAAAACAGGAATTCAAGGACGAAAAAGTCCATCGGATGGAGAGCTTCCAGGGCAATTTCCTGCGCAATTTTGCGCTGCCCGACAATATTGACGAAAAGGCCATCCGGGCTGAGACCAAGGACGGCGTGCTGACCGTGTATCTGCCGAAGCTGAAGGTTGCAAAACCGAAGGCCATCGAAGTCAAGGTGCACTAGACCGTCGCTTCAGGCGACTACCTTGACGGCGCCGGCGTCCCGCTAACGAACTTCGGGATGTCGGCGCTCTGCATTCGTAGGTGGGCAACTCACGACGCCGGCGCCGCGCAGCATTCCAGATTCCAGCACCAGCACGCGATCCGCGCTGGCAATGGTTTCCGGCCGATGCGCAATGATGACTCGTGTTAGCTTGAGATTGCGCACGGCGCTGTTGACCTGGCGTTCGCGCGCTACGTCAAGATGGCTGGTCGCCTCATCCAGCAGCAGGATCCGTGGCCGGCGATACAGCGCCCGGGCTAACAGGATGCGCTGCTTCTGCCCGCCCGAGAGGGCGCTGCCCATGTCGCCTATCAGGCTGCCGTAGCGCATCGGCATGACGGCGATGTCGTCGTGCACGGCCGCGAGCCGGGCGGCCGCTTCGATGCGCGCCGGCATCGCATCGGGATCGAAGAAACTGATGTTGTCGGCAATGCTGCCCGCGAACAGTTGATCATCCTGCAGCACGGCGCCCACCATGCCGCGCACCTGGCGCGCGCCGATACGCGCCAGGTCCTCGCCGCCAACACGGACGCTGCCGCTGTTCGCTGGCAGCAGGCCTAACAGAATCTTCAGCAACGTGCTCTTGCCACAGCCCGAAGCGCCGACAATGGCCACCGACTCGCCGTCACGGACTGAAAAGCTGCAGTCCTGCAGGATCCAGGGTTCGCCGTCGCCATAACGAAAGGCGAGCTGCCGCACCTCGATATCGGCGCGGACGGGCAGCCGGCGCGATTCAGCCCCCGAATCTGCCTCGGCCTGGGCAAGCACAATGTCAGCCAGCCGCTCGGCATGCAGGCGCAGCATGCGCAGCTCCATGCCCTTGTCTATGAGGCTGCTGACACGCAGCGCAAACTGGTCCTTGTAGGCCAGATACGCGATCAGCATGCCGACGGAGAACGCGTTCGTCAGCGCCAGCTGCGCACCCAGCCAGATGACCGCAATGCGTTCCAGCCCAAAGAGACACTGACTCGCGGTGCTGAAGCCCAGACCCAGGCGTCCGAGCCTGAGGTCCTGATTGAGGGTCTTGACCAGCAGGTTCTCGTAGCCCGCGCAGCGCAACGCCTCGCGACCCGCGACTTTGAGACTCTGGATGCCGCGCAGCGTTTCCAGCAGGTGGCTCTGCTGCCGCGCCGCGGCAGCAAGCTGCTGTTCCGTGCCGTCGCGGGCGCGCTGATACCAGAGCAGCCGCACGCCGAGATAGATGCCGACCACCGCAAGCGTAAGGGCCGCCAGCCTGGCGCTGTAAGCCAACATCAAGACCAGCGTCAGCACGGCCATCAGCCCGTCGATCACGGTCTCAACCAATCCGGTGGTCAGGGTCTTCTGGATGGTCTGCAGCGACCCGAGACGCGAGGTGACGTCGCCCAGATGCCGCTTCTCGAAGAAATCCAGCGGCAGCCGCAGCAGGTGCGCGACCAGATTGCCCTGCCACTGCAAACCCAGCTGCGCGGATAGCTGCAGGATGGCCCAGCCGCGCAGCAGGCCGATAGCGGTTTGCAGCAACAGCGCCAGGGCGAAGCCGAGACCTAACACCGTGAGCAGGTCGCGGTCTGCTGCCACCAGCACCTGGTCGACGACCCATTGCATGAAGAACGGCGCGAGCACCAGGAAGCACTGCAACACCAGCGACAGCGCGAGAATCTGCGCCGCTGCCGGCCACAGCCCCCGCGTGCCGCGGCTCAGATCCCGCAGACGCGGCGCCGGCGCCGCGCGCCGTTTCTGGAAGCCCCGGTCCGGGACCAGCTCGAGCGCAACGCCGGTAAAATGCGGCGACACCTCGGCGAATGACATTTGCCGAGGGCCGCACGCGGGATCCAGGATGTGCACCGAGCGCTTGCGCACTGCGCTCAGCACGACGAAGTGATTGAGATCCCAGTGCAGCAGGCATGGCAGGCGCAGGTTCGCAAGCTGGCCCAGGTCGAGACGCAGCGGCCGGGCACGCAGGCCGAGTTGCGCCGCGATGTCGATCAGCTGACTGAGACGCGCCCCCTTCAGAGACAGGGAGAATCGCCGCCGCATCTCCGGCAGCGTGATCGCGTGTCCGTTAGCCGCTGCCACCATGGCGAGACAGGCGAGTCCGCATTCGGCCGCCTCCGATTGCAGAATCGTCGGACACGAGCTGGACATGGAGGGACTCAGCGGCCGGACAGCGGCGAGCGCAGCGCGTGCAGTGGCTCGAACAGCCACTCGATCAGGCTGCGCCGGTCGCCGACAATGTCCGCCTCCAGCAGCATGCCGGGCTTGAGCGGCTCTGCGCGGCCATACGCGGCAACGAACTGGCTGCTCAGCTCGACGGTTACGCGGTAGAAAGGCTCGTCGATGACCAGGCCGCCTAACAGCGCGCGCGCCTGCGCCGGAGCCAGCGCGTTGCGGCTGACCTGCCGGACCAGGCCAAGGTGGTGACCGAATTTCTGGTACGGAAATGCCTGGTAGCGCAGTTGCACGGCGTCGCCGGGCCTGACAAAGCCAATGGCGCGACTGGGCAGCAGCAGTTCGGCCTGCAGCACCGAATTGACCGGCAGCACGCTGAGCAACTGCTGCCCCGCCTGCACCGATTCGCCAGCCTTGACGACTATCGATGTCACCGTGCCGGGCAGCTGGGCAGTGATTGCGGCTTCGTGGGCCGAATCCAGTTCGATGCGCTGCTGTTCCAGCGACGCCAGTTCGCGATCGAAGGGGTCGAGGGCCGCCTGCTGTTCGGCCGGCCATTCGGCGAGCGACTGCCGGACCTGCACCAGGCTGCGCGCCACCGCGGCTCGCTGCCGCAGCAGGGCCTGTA
>DAIQQI010000490.1:0-1345 GCA_036786925.1 Steroidobacteraceae bacterium | reverse complement strand
ACGAACGCCAGCGCCACATCCAGCATTGCCGGATCTGTGCCGCGCCCATGCACAATTTCGACCAGCGGCATTTGCGCCACCGGATTGAAAAAATGCAGACCTGCCAGCCGCGCCGGATTGGCAAGCTTCGCAGCCAGCTCTTCGATCATGATCGACGAGGTATTGGTCGCCAGCAAAGCGGTGGGTTTCATGCGCGGTTCGAGACGCGCGTAGAGTTCCTCTTTCGCCGCGGCATTCTCGAAAATTGCCTCGATAACGACGTCGGCGTCAGGCACGCCATCGCCGGCGACATCGGCGCGCAGCCGCTGCATGGTTTCCGCGACTTTCGGCGATCCCTTGTAGCGCTTTTCGAATTGTTCGCGAGCGCGCTTCATGGCCGGCTCGACAAATTCGGCAGCACGGTCCTGCAGCGTTACCGACAGGCCCCGGACCGCGCACCAGGCAGCGATGTCGCCGCCCATGACGCCGGCGCCGACGACATGCACGCGCTGGATGCTCACGTTAGCCTTGGCGGCGCGGCTCTTGAGCTGATCCTGCAACAGGAACACGCGCACCAGGTTGCGCGAGGTCGGCGTTGCGAACAGCGCGGCAATCGACCTGGCCTCGGCATCGAAGGCTGCGGGACCGCGGGCACCGAAGCGTTGCCACAGGTCGATAATTGCGTAAGGCGCCGGGTAGTGCTCGCGCCTGGCGCGTTTCGCGACCTGTTTGACGAGGCCAGGAGCAATGAAGGGCCGGACCAGCCCGAATGACAGGCAGCGATCTAACAAAGCAGGGCGATGAGGCGCCGGTGGGTTGCGGACCAATTCGCGCGCGGCGTTTGCAAGCTCCGCGGGTGTTGTCACCAGGCGATCGACCAGACCGCTCCTCTGCGCCTTGTCAGCCCGCAGGGTGCGGCCCGTCAGCATCATGTCCATCGCGACGCGCATGCCCAGCAGGCGCACGCTGCGCACGGTGCCGCCGAATCCCGGGTGGATGCCGAGTTGTACCTCGGGCAAGCCTAACGCCAGCCGGTCATCGCCGACCGCGATTCGATAACGGCAGGCCAGGGCCAGTTCCAGGCCCCCACCGAGCGCAAAGCCGTGTATCAGCGCAATCGTGGGGCAGGGCAGTGATGCCAGGTGCTCCAGCACGCGGTGCGCAGCGACGACGTGGCCATAGGTGACTTCGGGAGTCTGCAGCTCGGTGAATTCCTTGATGTCAGCGCCGGCGACAAAGCCGCTTTTCTTGCCGGACTGGATCACCACGCCACGTGGCGGCGTCGCCAGCACCGGTTGCAACAGCGCATCCAGTTCCACGAGAACTTCGCGTCCCAGGGTATTGGCCGAGCTGTCGGGCCGGTCCA
>DAIQQI010000045.1:8517-14370 GCA_036786925.1 Steroidobacteraceae bacterium | reverse complement strand
AACCTGAAAGACGTCGCGACCTGGTACCACGCGACCGCCCAGAGCTCGAAAAAGGTGGCCGACTATGAACAGGCGGCGCGCTGGTATCGCGATTACCTGCAGTCCTTTCCGGATGCCGACGATTCCGCCGCGACCAACTATCTGTTAGCGGAGACGCTGTTCGAGAGCCTGCAGTTCGCTGCCGCGGCCGAAGAATACCAGCGCACTGCGTATGACTACCCGCGTAATGCCAAGTCGGCGGCTGCTGCGTATGCGTCGCTCGCGGCCTACGACAAGCACGAAGCCGGTCTGACCGGTGACCCGAAGACCGAGTGGCATCGCCGTTCCATCGATGCCGGCGTGCGCTTCGCGAAGGCCTTTCCGGAACATCCGGACAGCGGCGGTGTGCTGACGAGGACGGCGCAGGACATCTTCAAGCAGGGCGACCTGCCGCGCGCCATTGAAGTCGCGCAGGCGGTGCTGGATCACCAGCCGGCCGTCGACATGCCGAAGCAGCGTATCGCGTGGACCGTAATTGCGCAGTCGAATTTCGATCTCGGGCAATTCGCGCCGGCGGAGCAGGCGTTTGTCCGGGCGCGTGAGCTGGTGCCGGCGGGCGACCCGATGCGCAAGGATCTGACCGAACGCCTGGCAGCTGCCGTGTACAAGCAGGGCGAGGCCAAGCGCAGTGCGGGCGATGGTGCCGGTGCGGTCGATGACTTCCTGCGGGTCGCGCAGCTCGCGCCCGATTCTCCGGTGCGCACCACCGCCGAATACGATGCCGCGGCGCAGTTGATTACGCTCAAGCAGTGGGACCGCGCCATCGGCGTGCTGGAGGGCTTTCGGCGCAATTGGCCCCAGAGTCAGCTGCAGTCCGACGTCACGCGCAAGCTGGCGGTCGCCTATATCGAGGCCGGGCGGCCGGGTGATGCCGCGGTCGAGTTTGAACGGATCGCGGCTAACAGCGCGGAGTCCGCGGATCTGCGGCGCGAGGCGCTGGCGTCGGCGGCCGATAGCTACGAAAAGGCCGGTAACACGGCGCGCACGGTCGCGGTCCTGGAGCGCTACGTTGCGCAATACCCGAGCCCGTTTGCCGATGCGCTCGAATCCCGCCAGCGACTGGCCGATTTTGCCGCAAAGACCGGCAACGCCACACGCCTGCAGTTCTGGCAGAAGGAAATCATCAAGGCTGACGCCGCCGCCGGCGACGCCCGCACCGACCGGTCGCGTTTGTTAGCTGCGCGCGCGCAGCTGGCGCTCACGGTCCCGGCCCGCGACGCATTCCGGGCCATCAAGCTGGTGGCGCCGCTGAAGAAGAGCCTGGCGGCCAAGCGCAAGGCTCTGGAGGCGGCGCGCAACGCCTACCGCACCGCCATGGATTATCGGGTCGCCGAAGTGACCACGGCCGCGACCTATGAGACCGCGGAACTGTATCGCCAATTGGGCATGGACATCATGAAGTCCGAGCGCCCGCGCAAGATGAACAAGGAAGAGCGCGAACAGTACGACACGCTGCTCGAGGAGCAGGCATTCCCGTTTGAAGAGCAGGCGATCGGCATCCACGAGGTCAACGCAGCGCGGGCCCGCGAAGGCCTGTGGGACGATTCGGTAAAAGCCAGTTTCGCCGCGTTGGCGGAACTCAAGCCCGGGCGTTACGCCAAGACCGAACAAATAGTCAGCGCCCCGGTGTTAGCTGCGGCGATCGCGGCGCGGCAAAGTGGTGATCTCGCCGGAGCCGAGGAGTTACTAACAAAGCAGGTCGATGGCACCGCCAGCGACCTGCTGGTGTTCACGGAACTGGGGTACGTGCAGCGCCTGAGGGGCAAATTTGCCGACGCGCGGGTCTCATACGAAAAAGCGGTTGCACTGGACGCGACATATGCGCCGGCGCAGCGTAATCTAGGCGTGTTGCTTGACTTGTTTCTCGACGATCCGGCGGCGGCCCTGGCTGCCTTCGAGCGCTATCGCGCCCTGACAGGCGAGGAAAAGCCCGTATCCGGCTGGATCGCGGAACTAAAACCGCGGGTTGCGAAGCTGGCCAAGCCGGTCACTGAACCGGCTGCTCCGGCCACCGAACCGGCAAAACCGGCCACCGAGCCGGCAGGAGGAGGTACGTGAAACAACGCATTCGTGCTTTGTTGCTGGCGGCGTGCACGGCTCATTTGTTAGCCGGCGCCGCCAACGCGCAGACCCGGCCGGCCCCGGCTGCTGCGACTGCGCCTGCGGTCCCGCCGCCGGCCGCCGCCGAGATCGAGCCGCGAGTGAATACCTCGGCCCCGGCGCAGCGAGCGCCGGCGAAAGGCGCGGTGCGCGGTAGCAGAACGCGCTCCAGCGCCGATCGCATTGATCTCGACACCACCCAGATCACCGGTAACCGGGAATTGCCCAAGGTCCTGTATATCGTCCCCTGGAAGCGCCCCGAGCTCGGCGACCTGGTCGGCCGGCCCCTGAACAGCCTGCTGGATGAGGTGCTGACCCCCGTTGACCGCGACGTTTTTCGTCGCCAGAACCGTTATTTCAATGCGCTGCAGACAGGGGGCGACAAGCCCGTTCCGACACCGGTTCCGGCAGCCACGCCAGCCACGGGTTCAGGGGCGGCCGGTTCGGGGGTGGCGACTGTGCCGGGCAGCACATCCCAGCCGGTACCGCAGCCGAAGCCTGAGAGCTGAGTCTTGGAATGCCTTTGAGGTCTCGTTCAAACTTAAGTGGTCCTAAAGAGGAGTAAACCGCCGTGGATTTTTTACAGAAAGCCATCAACTTTTTCCAGGATGGAGGTTTTTTCCTCTACCCGCTGGCCCTGATCTTTGTGGTGGGCGTGGTCATTTCGATCGAACGCTTCATCTACCTGACCCGCGAAACCGCGCGTAATCGCGACCTGTGGGACGAAATTACGCCCGTGCTGCAGGCCGGCAATTTCCGCAAGGCCGCCACGATGGCGGGCGAATCGTCGTCACACATCGCCACCATGCTGAAGTACGGCCTGTCGCGAATTTCGTCGACGCGCAACCGCGATGCCATCCAGCAGGCCATGGAAGAAAGCCTGCTCGAGGTGGTGCCGCAGCTGGAAAAGCGCACCCACTACCTGTCGTCGCTGGCTAATATCGGACTGCTGATCGGCCTGCTGGGCACCGTCGTGGGCCTGATCGGCGCCTTCCAGGCCGTGGCCCAGGCGAATCCCGCGGAGAAGGCCAGCCTGCTCGCCGCCGCCATCTCGGTCGCGATGAACAACACGGCCTCGGGTCTGTTCGTTGCCATCACGCTGCTGTTGGCGCACATGTACCTCGAAGGCAAGACGACCGCGCTGATCGACAGCCTGGAAATCGCGGTGGTCAAGTTCCTGAACTCGATCAGCGAACGTCGCGATGATGCGGCCCCGGCGACGCCAGCGGCGGCGCCCGCGGCACCGCCGCCGCCGCGGCCCGCGGCACCACGGCCGGCTGGCGCCTGAGCGGTTGCCTGCGGCCTTTAGCCAGCAACTGTAAGTAGCCAGATGGCCAGCTCACTACTCGCGCGCCGAGCCTTGCGCAACCACGCACGCCTGCGTGGTCACAACGACCTGAACATCGTGCCGATGATCGACATGATGGTGATCCTGGTTTTCTTCCTGATTTTCACGGCAGTCTTCTCCAAGACCAATATTCTGGAATTGAACCTGCCGGCGCCTAACAGTTCGGCGCCGGAACTGCCCGAGGGGCTGCAGCTCGAAGTGATCGTGCGTCCGGACCGCCTCGAAGTGGCGGACAAGCGTACCGGCATACTGCGCACGCTGCCTAACACGGCCGAAGGCTATGATCTCAAGACCCTGTCGCTGTTCCTGCGCGCGGTCAAGACGCGGTTTCCCACCAAGACAGAATGCAGCGTGCTGCTGGACCCCGAGGTGTCGTACGACACGCTGGTGCAGGTGATGGATACCACCCGCCTGTTCACTATCGATGACGGGCAGTGGACCAAGTACGAACTGTTCCCGCAGATTTCGGTCGGCGACGCGCCCCTGACCGGGGCCGCGGCAGCTGGGACGCCGCCGCCAGCAACAGCGGCGCCCGGGGCACGGCCATGAGCGGGTTCCGCGGCCGGCGGCATCGCAAGCGTTCGAGCGGGCCGAACCACATGGCGCTGATTCCGTTCATCGACATGATGACGATCCTGGTGGTGTTCCTGCTGGTGCATACCGCGGACGTGGACATCCTGCCTAACACCAAGAACATCGTGATGCCGCAATCGATCTCCGAACTCAAGCCGCGCGCGACCGTCGTTGTCATGGTCACACGCAATGCGGTGCTGGTAAACGGCCGGACGGTCGTGCCAATCGCAACATTGAATGCGATGCCGGATTCGGAAACCATCATCCAGCCGTTGAAGGCTGAGCTTGCGAGCCAGGCGGATCGGGTGCTGCTCAATGCGGCGCGCGACGATCAGGCGGCGCGCGAAATCACCATCATGGGCGACAAGGATCTGCCGTTTCGCATCCTGAAGAAAGTGATGGCCACCTGTACCGAGGCCAGCTACGGCAAAGTGTCTCTCGCCGTGGTCGAGGCGGAACGCGCGCAGGGTTCGGGTTGAAGGCGGACCTGGCATGAACGCACTCGTCATGGCACCCCATTACCGCGTTTACGAGCTGCCGTGGGCGCTCGAAAACGAGATGGAGCGCAAATACCGTTCCAACCAGAAAATCGCGCTGGTCATTTTCCTGGTGCTCGGCGCCATCGTCGGGTTGCTGCCGCACCAGGACACGCCGCGCAGTACGCCGGCCGACTTGCCGGAACGCGTCGTGAAATTGATCGTTGAAACGCCGATTCCGCCACCGCCGCCGCCCGAGGTGAAGCCGGAAGTGAAGCCCGAACCCGTGCCGTCGAAGGTTCCGGTGGATGTGAAGCAGCGGGTGCGCAACAAGGGTATGTTAGCTTTGCAGGATGAGCTCGCGGAGTTGCGCGAGCCGCAGGATTTCGAGCAGCCGAAACCCGAAGACCTGAACCAGGGTCCGGATGTCCGTTCGGAACGCAGCCTCATTACCTCCAATGTCGGCGCCGCGAGCTCCGGCATCAACACCTCGGCAATGAGCCGTGGTTTCGGTGGTGGTGCGGGCGCGATCGGCACGCATACGACGACCACCGTGGCGGCGCCGTCGTCGCTGACCGGTCGCGGTAACGCCGTACAGCGTGGGGGCAGCGGCAAGGCTTCGCGCAGTCGCGAGGAAATCGAAACGGTTTTTGATCGCAACAAGGGCGCGCTGTATGCGCTCTATACGCGCGCGCTGCGCGAGAATCCGGAGTTGCAGGGCAAGCTGGTGCTGGAGCTGGCCATCGCGCCGTCGGGCGACGTGACCATGTGCCGTGTGGTCTCGAGCGAACTGAAAGACCCCGACCTTGAATCCAAGATCGTATCGCGGGTCAAGCTGTTCAAGTTCGAAGCCAAGGATGTGGCTACGATGACCGCTACCAAACTGCTGGAGTTTTTCCCGGCTTAATTGCAATCTTGGGCGAATGGTCGATGGAACGCTGGCCCAAGTCCTGATCCTGCTCGCGGCCGCGCTGTTCGTGGTCACGGCGGCGCGTCGGCTGGGTCTCCCTTCGGTCCTGGGCTATCTCGCAGTGGGCGTGCTGCTCGGCCCGCATACCTTCGGCATTCTCGAAGACACCCCGACCACCTCGCTGCTGTCCGAACTCGGCGTGGTATTCCTGCTGTTCACGTTAGGGCTGGATTTTTCCTGGCCACGCATGGTGGCGATGCGCCGCGAGGTGTTCGGCCTGGGCGCCGCGCAGGTGGTCGTCACGGCGGGCGTCATTACTCTGCTGGCGCTCGCCTGCGGCCTGCCGGCGCTGCCCGCGGTCGCGGTCGGCGGCGCACTGGCGATGAGCTCGACGGTGCTCGGCGTGC
>DAIQQI010000045.1:0-8507 GCA_036786925.1 Steroidobacteraceae bacterium | reverse complement strand
GAAGGCGAGCCGGCCGTGGGTGCGATTGAGCTCCGCGAGCTCGTGCAGCAACTGCGCGAGCTCGCGGAGCTCAATCGCACCCACGGCCGGCTCGCCTTCAGCGTCGTGCTGTTTCAGGACCTGGCAGTCGTGCCGTTTCTCGCACTGGCCTCGGCACTGGCATTGCGGGACAGCGATTTTTCAGTCACCGGGGTGACGCTGTCGGTGGCCGGCGCAGCGCTGGCGCTGCTGCTGGTGTTGTTCGCCGGCCGTTATCTGCTGCGACCCTTGTTCTACGCCATTGCGCACAGCCGGCTGCGGGAACTATTCACCATGGCGGTGCTGCTGGTTGTGCTGACGTCGGCCTGGCTGTCGCAGCGTGCCGGCCTGTCCTCGGCCACCGGCGCGTTTCTGGCCGGCATGATGCTCGCAGAAACGGAATACCGGCATCAGGTGGCAGCGGTGATCCGGCCATTCCAGGAAATGCTGCTCGGACTCTTTTTCATCACTGTCGGGTTGTTGCTCGACATCGAGCTGCTGTCGCGCGAATTCCTGTTGATCATTGCGCTGGTGCTGGCAGCCCAGCTGCTGCGCGCCGGCATCATGGCGGTGCTGGCCAGAGTGTTCGGCGTGCCGTGGTTCAAGGCCGTGCGCGCCGGCATCGTGCTGTCGGTCGGCGGCGAGTTCGGCATTGCGCTGCTGACCATCCTGCTGAAAGGCTCGGTGCTGCCGCCCGAGATCCTGCAGCCGCTGCTGGTCTCGACCGTGCTGTCGATGGTGTTAGGCAGCGTCGTCCTGAAGAACAACAAGCGCATCGTGCGGCTGTTGCTGCGCGAGCAGGGGCCCGCGGCCGGGGGCACGGCCCTGGCGCGGGATGACGCCGCGACACGAGGCGTGGCGGGTCGCGAGCACGTCATCCTGTGCGGCTTTGGCCGCGTCGGCCAGAGCGTGGCGCGTGTGCTGGAGTCGCAGGGCTACGAGTATCTGGCGCTGGACCTGGATCCAGCGCGCGTGGTCATGGCCCGGCAGGCCGGTGATCCGGTCATCTATGGCGATTCGGCCGATGAGGACGTGCTGCGCGGCGCGGGCCTCGACAAGGCCAGTACGCTGGTGATCTCATTCAGCGATCCGAGCACTGCGTTAGCCATCATCCATTGCGTGCGGCGCCTGAATAAGACGCTGCCGGTTCTGGTGCGCACGCAGGACGACACCCGGGTCGACGAGCTGAAGCGTGCCGGCGCCACCGAAGTGGTGCCGGAGACTTTCGAAGCGAGCCTGATGCTGGTATCGCACACATTGCTGCTGCTGCAGGTGCCCATGTCGCGCGTGGTGCGGGCGGTGGGCGACATCCGTGCCGATCGCTACTCGATGCTGCGCAGCATTGTCCGGCGCGACAGCGCGTTGCCCATCGACGAATCCCACAGCTACCGCGAGGAACTTAAGTCGGTGGTGTTGCCGCCCGGAAGCTGGGCGGTGGGCCGCAGCCTGGCGGACGTCAAGACGGCCGGCGCTGACGTGGTCTTTACGGGGGTACGCCGCACAGGCATCCTCGGCCGTGAGCCCGATGCCGCCATGGCGCTGCGCGAAGGCGACGTGGTGGTGATCTACGGGTTGCCGGAGGCGCTGGAGCACGCGGAAACCGTTTTGTTAGCAGGCTGATATTGGATTCAATTCCGGGAGACGACCATGGTTGAAAATCTTTTCCGTCGCACCACGTTTCTGGTGCCGGATGCGCGCGCCGCCGCAAAATTCTATGTCGACGTGTTCGGTTGGAAGACCTGGTATGACAACGAGCTGTCGGTCGACTGGCGCTTTCCACCGGCAGCGCCGGACGGTGCGCGCGCACACCTGGTGCTGTTGCAGGTCGAGGATCCGAAAGTCGGCATGTTAGGGTTGCTGCAGTACCTGGAGCCGCCGTTTGACACGGCGGTGCCCACGAAGCGCAGCAAGGTGCGCATGGGTGAAGCTATCCTGGTCATCGAGACCCGGGAAATAGACGCCGTGCACCAGCGTGCGCTCAAGGCCGGCGCCAATGTGGTCACGCCGCCCGTGAACTGGAAGGTTCCATCCAACGATGGCAAGGGCTGGATCCAGCTGCGCTCGATGTCGCTGTTCGACCCCAACGGCATCTACATGGAAGTCAATGTGCTGCTTTAGTGCCCGGCGGCGGGCGCAATGCGGCGATTGCGCCATCGTCATAACCTAACGCCCGCAGCAGTTCCGCATTGTGCTCGCCGAGCTGTGGCAGCGCTGGATTGACGCGGCCGGGCTCCGCGGCGAACTTGATGGGGATGCCGATGTGTTCGAGGCCCGCCGCGTCGACCACGCGCATTGCGCGCGCCGCCACCTGCGGATCATCGAAAGCCTCGCGCAGCGTCTTGACCGGCGCAAAGGCAATGTCCTTGCCGCGAAACCACTCGGCCCATTCCGCCTGGGTCTTTTCCAGGAACCGGCCGCGCAGGTATTCGGCCAGCGGTTGCTGGTGCGCGCCCCAACCGCGCTCGCACAGCGGATAGAGATCCATGCGGCCGAACTCGGTCAGCAGATTGCGCGCGAATTTCAGCTCCTGCGCGCCGAGCACGATGTGGCGGCCATCGCGGGTCTTGTAGATGTTGTAAAACGCGGCACCGCCCCAGGTGCGCTCGTTCTTGACGTCCGGGTTTTTCTTGTTAGCAAAGACATCGCCCAGCACGTTCGCGGTCCACGACAGGACCGAATCGTGCATCGCGACATCGATGCAGTCGCCGCGGCCGGTTTTCTCACGCCGCAGCAGCGCCATCAGCACGCCGCTCAGGGACAGCGCCGAGGCGGTGATATCCGCGACCGGCATGTGCGGCATCACCGGCTCGCCGTTCGCGCCGAGGTTTACGCTGACGACGCCCGCGAGGGCCTCGGTCGCCAGGTCGTGGGCCGGATGATCGCGGTAGGGGCCGTACTGGCCGAACGCGCTGATCGAGCAATAAACAATGCGCGGATTGCGGGCCGACACCGTGGCGTAATCGACGCCGAGGCGCGCAGCGACGCCGGGGCGGAACGCCTCGATGAAAACATCCGCAGTTTCGCAGAGTTTCAGCAGGGCTTCGCGCGCCGCCGGGTCCTTCAGGTTCAGGCACAGGCTTTTCTTGCCGCGATGCGTGTTGCGGAAATAGACGGTGAACTCACCGTCGCGCGGGCCGAACTCCCTGTTAGGTTCGCCGTCCGGCGGCTCGACCTTGATGACCTCGGCGCCGTGGTCCGCCATGGTCTGAGACAGCAGCGGTCCGGGCAGGAACAGCGACAGGTCGACGACCCGTATGCCTTCAAGTTTCATATGACTTTGGCCTCGCGCAGCCGGCTGAAGTCGGCTGCGTCCACGCCCAGCTCCCGAAGCACGTCTTCCGTGTCGGCACCCAGCGCCGAGGCCGAGCGCCCCGGCAGGCGCTGGCCGTCGAGCTTGATCGGATTACCAAGCGCGCGGAAATCCGGCCGCAGCGGATGGGGCAGCGGCCGCACCATGCCGATCGAGGCCGGAAATGCGCTGTCGAGTGCCTGGCTCATATGGTAGACGGGCGCCGCCGGCAGACGGCCCTGCAGTTTGCTGAGCCAGCTGGCGGTGGTGTCTTGTTGCAGGTGCGCATCCAGGATCGGGGTCAGCAGATCGCGGTGTTCGCGGCGCGCCAGCGCGTCCTTGAAGCGCGCGTCCTGCTCAATGTCCGCGGGGCGCCCGAGAATATCGAGCAATTCCTGCCAGAATTTCTCGGTCATGCACATGATGAAGATCCAGCCGTCGCGGGTGCGGAACAGTTGTACCGGGACCGCCGACGGGTGCGAACTGCGCGGCAGGCGCTCGGTCATGTGCTTCTCGTTCAGGTACCAGCTGCCCGGATAGCTGAGCTGGTGCAGCGCGACGTCGAACAGGCTGACATCGACGTCCCGGCCCTGGCCGTTTCTTTCCACACCTAACAAGGCGCTGACCAGCGCCAGCGAGGTGGTGATGCCGGTCATGAAATCGATGATCGACAGACCCATGCGCGCCGGCGGCGAGCCCGGTTCGCCGGACAGGTACAGGTAACCCGCCTCGGCCTGCATCAGGTAGTCGTAGCCGGGCCAGGCGCGGCGCTCGTTGTCGCGGCCGTAGGCCGACAGATGCGCGCAGACGATGCGCGGATTGGCATCCTTGAGCGCCGCGTACGTCAGGCCGAGCTTGTCCGGTTGGTCGCCGCGCAGGTTGTTGAGCACCGCATGCGAGCGGCCGACCAGCTTGCGAAACAGTTCCTGGCCGTCGGCGGTCTTCAGGTTCAGGCAGACGCTGCGCTTGTTGATGTTGAAGGTCTGGAAAAAGTGGCTGTCGTCATCGCCGAGGAAAAACGGGCCCATGCCGCGCGTGGCGTCGCCACCCTGTTCGCGGTTCTCGATCTTGATGACATCGGCGCCGAGATCCGCCAGGTACATCGAGCCGAAAGGGCCGGCGCCAAACGCCTCGAACGTCAGCACCCGGATCCCCTGCAGCGGCAGGAACAACTCGCTCACAGCGGATTCCTCTCGACCAGTTGCCGCGCAATGATGATGCGTTGCATTTCGTTCGTGCCTTCGCCGATGCACATCAGCGGCGCATCGCGGTAGTAGCGCTCGACGTCAAAGTCGGTCGAGTAGCTGTAGCCGCCGAAAATGCGCATCGCCTCCGTGGCGTTTTCCAGGCCGGCTTCCGACGCAAACAGCTTGGCCATGCCGGCTTCGAGGTCACAGCGCTCGCCGGAGTCGTATTTGTTAGCAGCCTGCTCGATCAGCAGACGCGACGCCTCGACCCGCGTCGCCATGTCGGCGAGCTTCATCTGGATGGCCTGGTGCTGGGCAATGGGCTTGCCGAAGGTGTGGCGCTCCTGCGCATAGCGCAGCGCATCGCGCAGCGCGCCCATCGCGATGCCGGCGCCGCGCGCGGCGACATTGATGCGGCCCAGCGCCAGGCCGCCGGTCGCATGAATGAATCCCCGTCCTTCCACACCGCCAATGAGGTTGGCATCCGGGACCCTGAAGTTGTCGAAAACGAGTTCCGCGCTGTCGATCGCCTTGTAACCCATCTTCCTGATCTTGCGCGAATGCGTGAATCCCGCGCCTTTCTCGCAAATGAAGAGGCTCATGCCCTTGTGGCGCGGTTGTGCATCCGGGTCCGTCTTGACCAGCACGCCGAACACCGAGCCATAGACGCCATTGGTGATCCAGGTCTTGGTGCCATTCAACAGGTAATGGTCGCCGTCGCGGCGCGCCACGGTGCGGATGCTCTGCAGGTCGGTGCCGGCGTTAGGTTCGGTGAGGCCGATGCCGCCGCGCAATTCACCGCTGGCAAAGCGCGGCAGCCAGGCGCGTTTCTGCTCCTCGGTGCCGTAGCTCTGCACGCAGGCCGCCATGATCAGGTGCGAATTGAAGATGCCCACCGGCGCCATCCAGATCGACGAGATCAGCGAGACGATGCGCGCATAAGTCGCTGCCGACAGCCCGAGTCCGCCGTATTCGGCGCGAATCGTTGCGCCAAACAGCCCGAGCTCCTGCATCTGGCTGACAACATCGGCGGGGTATTCATCCGCGTGATCGAACTTGCGGGCAATGGGCCGCAGTTCTTTTTCGGCCCAGCGCCCGATGGACTCGAGGATGGCACGATCATCGTCGCTGTTAGTCATGCTGTAGCCTCAGTAGCCCATCTTGTCTTCGACCGCGTGGCCACGCTTGGCCACGAGGATGGTGCGCTCGAAAGTGCAGACCACCTTGCGGTCCTGATTGCGCCCCGTGGTGCGCACCGTCACGAGCCCTGCGTTCGGCCGCGAACCCGATTCGCGCTTGCCCAGCACCTCCGATTCCGCATACAGCGTGTCGCCGGCGAATACCGGCGCCGTCATCCTGATATCGGTCCAGCCCAGATTGGCGATGGCTTTCTGGCTGACGTCGGTGACGCTCATGCCGACCATGATGGCCACGGTGAGCGGCGAGGACACGATGCAGCGGCCGTATTCGCTGGCCTTGGCGTATTCGGCATCGAAATGCAGCGGATGCGTGTTCATGGTCAGCAGCGTGAACCAGGTGTTGTCGGCCTCGCTGAGGGTGCGCCCGGGGCGATGCTCGTAGACATCACCGACCGCGAAATCTTCGTAGTAGCGGCCAAAACTCTCGCGATAACGCGCCGGACCGACAGGAATCGCTTGCTGACTCATGGTGTTTTCCAATATATATAATGTCCGGACAAATGCTAGGTTGCGAGCCAGCCCGGTGTCAAACCGGATTTGCCCGCCCCGGGGCGTACCGACAGTTTCAGGGCCGTGATGACCGCCAGTGCCAAAGTTCCGTTGCGCCAACTGCGTTACCAGCGCCTAGCCGATGCGCTGATTGGCGCCATTCGCGCCGGCAGCCTGAAAGTCGGCTCGACGCTGCCGGGCGAGCATGAGCTGGTGGCCCAGCATGGCGTCAGCCGCCATACGGTCCGGGAGGCGCTGCGCCGGTTGACCGACCTGGGGCTCATCGAGCGTCGACGCGGCATTGGCACCGTGGTGCGCGCGCGCCGTCCCACGCAATCCTACTCGCATACGGTGCGCTCACCGGCCGAGCTGCTGCGCTATCCGGCCGACAGCCGGCTGTACGTGCACAGCGTCGAGACCGTCGTTGTTAGCCGCAGCCTGGCCCGTGAACTGGGACTCGCCGGATCGGATCGCTGGTTGCGGGTCAGCGCCTTGCGCCGCATCCGCAACCTCAAGGCGCCCATTTGCTGGGTCGATATCTACATTCTTCCCGAGTACGGGGTGGTCGCCGACCTCATTGGCCGTCGCGGCCAGCTGGTGTACGAACTGATCGAGCAGCAATTCGGCGAAAAGCTGGCGACCGTCGAAGTAGGCGTGCATGCGGAGCTGGTGCCTGCCGCGATGGCGGAGGCACTGCAGGTGGCCGCGGGTTCGCCGTCGCTGCGCATCGTACGCCGTTATGTCGGCCAGGCCGGGCGCGTGTTCCAGGTGACAGTCTCGCACCATCCGGCCGATCGCTATTCGTTCGCCCTGGAACTGCGGCGCGGCTGGCAGGCCGGCGGCAGCGCACCCTCCACCTAACAAGCAGCGCACCGAAAATGACCAAACCGCTACCGTCAGGCCTTCGCAGCTTCATGTTCGCACCGGGCAACCATCCGCGGCGCGTGCAGAAGGTGTTTGAGCTCGGCGCCGACGTGGTCATCCTCGACCTCGAGGACGCCGTGGCGATTGCCGAGAAAGCCACAACCCGCGCGGCTGTGGTCGCAGCATTGCAGAAGCCGCGCCGCTCGCTGGGCTATGTGCGCGTGAACTCGGTCGACACCGAATGGTGCCTGGATGACATCTGCGCGGTGGTTGGTCCCTGGCTGGATGGCATCGTGCTGCCGAAAGCCGAGTCCGCGGCAATGCTCATCAAGGTCGACGGCTGGATCGCCAATGCGGAACGCAGCGCCGGCCTGCAACCGGGCCGGCTCCACCTCGTGCCGATCATCGAGACCGCGCGCGGCATCGAGAACGCCACGGAAATTGCCGCGGCCACACCACGTGTGCGGCGCCTCGCGTTCGGTGGCGGCGATTACACCCATGATCTTGACCTGATATGGACGCCCGAGGAGCACGAGCTGGCCTATGCGCGCGCGCGGCTGACACATGCGTCGCGGGTCGCGGGTATCGAGCCGCCGATCGATACCGTGGTGCTGGAGGTCAAAGACACCGAACGCTTCCGGCGCTCGGCCCGCAACGGCCGCGGCATGGGATTCCAGGGCAAGCTCTGCATACATCCCGATCAGGTTGCGGCCTGCAACGAGGCCTTCACTCCCAGCGTCGCCGAAATCGAGCAGGCGCGGGCCATCGTTGCCGCTTTTGCCGAGGCCGAGGCCCGTGGGCTGGCGTCCATCCAGGTGAACGGCCAGTTCATCGACTACCCGATCGTCTACAAGGCGCAGCGCATCCTCGCGCAGGCGGGTAGTGAGCTGGAACCAAAATCGTGAACGAGCCTGCGTCTGGCGCGCGTCTGGGTTTGATCGCGGTGACGGGCCGCTTCCAGCCCTTTCATCGCGATCACCTGGATCTCGTGCAGCAGGCGCTGGCGATCGCGGATCGCGTGCGGATCGGCGTCACCAACGCGGACGCGACAGCGCTGCGCCCGCATCCCGCCAGTCCGCATCGCCACCTGGCAAGCGCCAATCCATATTCCTTCGAACAGCGGCGCCAGCTGATCGATGCCGCGCTGGGCGCGGCCGGCGTTGCGGCAGCGCGTTACGAAATCGTGCCGTTTCCGCTCGATGAGCCTGGGCACTGGCCGGCGATCATGCCGCCGGGAACACCGCAGCTGGTGCGCGTGTTCTCAGACTGGGAGCGGGAAAAAGTCCGGCGCTTCGCGGCAGCAGGGTACCCGCCCAGGGTGCTGACCGGCGATGCGACAACGCGCGTGTCGGGCAGTGATATTCGCGTCGCCATGCAGGCCCGGCAGCCGTGGCAGCACTGGGTGCCGCCCGGCACGCGCGAGCTGTTGCAACGCTGGCAGGGACAGGCGCAATGATCGAC